>NZ_JAJBJD010000109.1 GCF_021811875.1 Candidatus Bandiella numerosa
ACTCTTCTCTATACGTTCTTCTGCTTCTCTTACTAAAAATGACATTTTGCCTCCTCTTTCGTATGTACTTATCTTTTCATTCTATCATATATGTTTCTTTCTGCCTATTATGCAATGGTCTTTATGAGTAATTTAAATAATTTTACTATTCCATCTGTGGATCTTGTTACCGCAGTATCTCCGACCGTAGGTAGTTTAGCAAATTACCATGGATTGAGCGTAGAAAAGACTTCTGGGACAGATTTGCAAAATATTAGAGAAGTTAGATACAAAGCTTCATTAACTGCTAGCGAAAAGGTAGAATCCCATAAAGCATCTTCAAAATACGCCTCTCTGCACAAAGAGTTGCTAGGACAAACACAAGTTGAGCTTAACAATCAACAGTCTATCTGGAATTCAAAAGAAGGATCTACAGGATATGCCATTATTTTTGAAAATCCGCCTGTTTATTCTCGCACCGTAGATTCGAATGACAATGTTTACCACGAACATATAAGCTCATCTCAAGATGCCAGTATACCCTATGTATTTTTTATGCTAAGATACATAGAAAAGGGTAATGCTAGACTGCTAGAGCCTGATTTTAATATTACTACTAAAAAACAATCTGCAAGTAATTATAATAACCTTGATTTGTACAAAATGTTTCTATATTACGACCACGGAGATCTTAAAGTGATGACTTCTGAAGGTGCCGTTAATAAACAAGTAATCACAATTTTTAAAAGAAATGCAGAAGAATTTAGCAACATTGTCAAAAATGTCTATAAATACAATATAGATGAATGCAATTATCTTAAGGAAGTACCTACTATGTTGCAAGTGTCAACATGTTTTAACGCGGCAGGAAAAGGTCCTGAACAGACTTTATCTATACTTACCTGTCTTGAGATATTTCAATCTGTAAAAGATGAAGAGCTTTGCCCAGAGCTAAATTTAGATCTCGTTAACTACGAGGACCTGTAGATATAACTAGTAAAGTAGACGTATGTCTCGTAACCAATGTATCCAATATAGTAAGGAAGATAAAGAGCAGCTTATTTTAGCCTTCAATAATATTAATAACAGAGAAAGAATGTTAAATAAGCTTACTAATTCAGAATGCCCAGAAGACTTAGCTTTGGCCGAGCAGATGTTTATTGAGTTAGGTGAAGATTTAAATATGCATGCCAACAGAAGTCTTTTAGCTATAAAGGCTCTTTTGTTTGAAAAACTTGACAAGGAGAAGGCTGTTAAGTTACACACTGATGTACTAAACGACCTTATTAAAATAGACTTTTATACACTGTCTTCTTTTGAGTATATTTACCGATTAAAAAATTTCGATACATTAGATAAGTTCTGCCCTTTAATATATCGCAAAATAAAAAATAGTAGTGTGCATGAGTTGTCTCTTAACAAGTATCTTGATAAAATTATTTTTACTTGCGGAATTTTATATAAAAACAAGGAGTTAAATAATAAAGAGATAGGGAGTAATGTATTAATGCATAAATTCCTCTCAATTTCATGGGAATCATTTAAAAATGATGCGGCACTTCTAGAGCTAGCAAATGCTTTTCATTATGGATTGAGCGCTATAAAGGATATTGGCAAAGCAGAATCATACTACAGGATGATTCAAAATACTAACAAAGAGGCTAAATATCAATTAGTCAAACTTCTTGTTGATGAATCTAGAGGCGCAGATGAAATACCGGGTCTTTTAGCAGAGTTACATGACATTGGTCATCAAGATTCTATCTGTCTAAAAGCTATACTTTTAAGGGAAGGGGTTGTTTTTGAGAAATCGATTGAGAAGGCTGATGAAATATTCCATGATTTGGCGAATCAAGGTAATATATGTGGCAAATTTCATTACTCATACAATATTCTTAAAGACGAGGTATTTTATGACCAAAATCAAGAAGAGTTATGGGAAATGTTAAGAAGCGTTTCTGACTACTATTTTTTGGCTCATATAAAAATACTAGATAATCTCAAGTTTTATGCAGAACAAAGTTTAGAAAACTGCAAGCCAGTTACCTCTTTAGGGTATGGAGTTGCTGATAAAATCAGTAATGCAAAAATGTCTGAGGAAAAATTAAGCGCCTTTGAAAAATTGCTAAACAAGCCGTATATCAAAAATAATAATGAGTTTCAGGAGTTACTAAAGTCAATTGATTACAAAAAGCCTGGTTCAAATATTAAAAAACTTGCAAAAGAATTAGCTAAGCTGACTCATCCAGATAAAATAAAGTATGATGGCCGAGAGGAATATTCAGTAGATGACTTTAATACTGCAAGAGTATATGTTGAAGATGTGCAGCATAAAAATAAAGATGCAAAAGAAGATCAAAATAGTTGGTTTTGGAATATTTTTGGATTCTGGAATCAAAAAGAAGATGAAAATAAAGCGTTTGCAGAAAAAAATATAGAGACTGAGTGCGTTTCTGCTAAAAAACATGCAAATGCTATAATAAATCATATATCAAAAAATATTGATAATATAGAGGTTGAATCACTTGATAAAAAGGCGCGTTACCATTCAGATGTAGCAAAATTCATATTAAATAGCAAAGTCTTCAATAACATTGATGGATTTAATCGGTCTCACGAATATGAAAAACATATGATAAAAGCTATTAATTTATATAGCAGTTTAATTACTAACCCCAATTTAGTAAGCCTAAAGCATGAATTAGCTCTACACTATACAAAATCTCAAGCCAAAGAAGGGTTAGATAAAGCTCTAGATCTACTCAATACATTGACTAAACCAGAGCTCAATCAATCTGTATGTAGTAATTTTTTAAAGAAGTCTATTAGCTATCTAACTACAGACGAGCAATACGATATTGATTTTAGTAATCCGTCTTTATTTACGCACTGTAAAGAAGAGGCGATATATTTTGCAGAAGCATTTAATAAAAAAATAGATATTTCTGATGTACCTATCGCTACTAGTTACGATAGATCATGTCATTATTATAAAATAGTCTTTTCTGAAAATGGATTTTGCAGCCATGATGATAAAATCATACATGATGGAATGCCAAAAGCGCAACAGGTATTGTGCGGGAAAGATGAGTGCGATCAATATATATATGACGATTTGTAAATAATCATATTAGGTATAATAATTATAATACAGATATGTTAGAAGATTTTATATTTTTTTTGATATAATATATTAGAAAAAGCTGTATTAAGGCGATCTCTGTGTGATTAAATATTTTACGCACTATAAGATTATAGCGTCAGCTATATTATTTATCATCTCTACACCACTTTCTAATGCTGTAAATCATAATCATTTTGTCGCCTATTTTCCTGAACCGTATGATAGACTAAGCCTACCAGGTATAGTTCGTAGCCCAATTGATCCTTTTGAGTTTATAGAAGCAACAGTCATGACAAAGGAAGAAGTATGCAAAACAAAAAATCATGACCTATTTGCAGCTGTTTTTGAAGATTGCAAAGGAAGGCAATATTGTGTTTATGTAGGCAGTAGAGTAGGGTACCTAGCGCTAAACAAAGAAGAGATCTGTAGTTCTTATTATATAAAAGAGTTAAAAGAAGGATTGAGGAAGAGGCAGAATATATCTGTCATTGAAAAGTTACAAAGCGTAAAAGAGAAAATAATAAGAAATGGAATCGACCTAATCTCTA
>NZ_JAJBJD010000012.1 GCF_021811875.1 Candidatus Bandiella numerosa
CTTTCTTGAATTCCTATTATTCTATCAGCTTTTATACCAAACTTATCGTTCTTCTTTATATGAATCTAATTTTTTAAATCCATTTATTGCATATCTTCCTTGCTTTGCATTTATGCAACGGCCTTTACAATGATGCTTAAAAGCAATCCCAATAATACCTTTACTCTTTCATTCCTTATTATAACTAACCCTAATATTATTATAATTACAAAAAAATGGTGCATTTGGAGGGATTCGAACCCACGACCTATACCTTCGGAAGATAGCGCTCTATCCAGCTGAGCTACAAATGCTAAATATAATCAACAGATTTTATTTGATAGTATTTCACACCTTTAGGAGTTTTAAATTCCAAAGATTCATTGACTTTTTTTCCTATTAAGGCTTTAGCGAGTGGTGAAGAAATTGAAATTAAACCTTTTGAAACATCCGCTTCATATTCACTAACAATTTTATAAAAGACTTCATCGCCTTTATCTTCATCAAATAATTTTATTGATGCACCATATTTTATCTCCGAACCTTGAATTTTTGTTATGTCAATAACCTCCGCCCTAGAAATTTTATCTTCAAGTTCGGATATTTTTGCTTCTATAAATCCTTGTTTCTCTCTGGCTGCATGATACTCTGCATTTTCGGACAAATCGCCATGCTCTCTTGCTTCTGCAATAGATTTTATAACATTAACTCTCTCTACGTTCTTTAAACCCATAAGCTCAAGTCTAAGCTTATTCATACCTTCTTTTGATATTGGAAATCTTTCTACCATTTAATTTACTGCACTAATACTTGATAAGGTTGAATATTTACTATATATATACCAATAAGTATTTTTTTTAAACGAAAATTATCACTATTATATATATATATAAGGATTAGGTGATTCTAAGATCGTGTGTATATTTATGTATTAGTATTGTTTTGATACTTAAAGGTTTGCATTCTAAATTATATAAAGTTGGACTATGTGGGAGGGTTATAAGCTTATGGTCAATTCTAACGATAAAAATATCCATCATGTAGATTTACATGTTGGCGAAAGATTAAAACAAAAAAGGCTTGAGAGAGGAATAAGCCAAGATGATCTTGCCGGATCAGTCAATCTTACCTTTCAACAAGTTCAAAAATATGAAAAAGGAGTTAATAGGGTAAGCGCAAGCAAACTTTATGACTTTTCTAAATTTTTAAAAACTAATATTAGCTATTTTTTTGATGGAATAGATAATTATGATACATCAGGCACAAAAGAAATTGATTATGCATCTGATGTTACCCAAAATACATTTGGAGATAATATTAAACCTAAAGAAATTGATATGTTAGTCAGTGCATATAAAAAAATTCACAATTCAGACGTTAGGAAAAATATTTTAGCATTATTAAAGTCATTATCTTCCTGAACGCTTGATAATTATGTTGAACCTGTTAAATTGTTTACTAAATTTAATAGTCTAAGCATATATGGCGTTTGAAGATAGGCTACATAAAATAATAAGTAGGTATGAAAATTTAAGCGATAAATTATCTGATCCTTCTAAAATTCCTTCTCAGGATTTTGCTAAGATTGCAAAGGAGCATTCTGATTTATCTGAAATCAGCTCCTCTGCAATTGAGTATTTGCAAAATTTAGAATTATTAAAAGAGGCTGAAGATATATTACTAAATAGTGATGAAAAAGAATTAAAAGATTTAGCATTTGAACAAAAAAGAGAATCTAAAGCAAATTTAGAAATTATTAAAGAAAATTTAAAAATAATGCTGTTACCTAAAGATATAGCCGATGAAAAAGGAGCTATAATTGAAATCAGAGCTGGGACTGGAGGTGACGAAGCGGCTTTATTTGCTGGCGCATTATTCAAAATGTACCAAAAATATGCTGAAAACCAAAAGTGGCAATTTGAAGTATTATCTATCTCCGGTATAGTCCTAGAGGGATGCAAAGAAGCTATGGCATCAATTAGTGGTAAAGGAGTATATAAAAAGCTAAAATATGAATCTGGTGTTCATAGAGTTCAAAGAGTGCCCACAACAGAATCAAATGGAAGAATTCACACATCTGCAGCTACTGTAGCAGTTTTACCTGAGGCTGAAGATATTGATCTTAAAATTAATGATAAAGACTTAAGAATCGATACATATAGATCCAGTGGAGCTGGTGGTCAACACGTTAATACAACAGATAGTGCAATAAGAATAACCCATATTCCTACCGGTTTAGTTGTTGTCCAATCTGAAAAATCTCAACATCAAAATAAAGCAAAAGCTTTAAAAATTTTAAAATCTAAATTATATGATATCGAAAGGGAAAAAAAAGACAAGGAAATGTCAGATTTACGAAGAATACAGGTTGGAAGTGGTGATAGATCAGAAAGAATTAGAACCTATAATTTTCCCCAAAATAGAATAACAGATCATAGAATTAACATGACTGTCTATAATTTGGAAGAAGTTTTACAAGAGGCAAAATTAGACCAATTTATCGATGCACTTGCTGCAGATGATCAAGCAAGAAAAATTGCTCAAGAAGAGAATTAATTAATGATCAAGCAAATATCCCTTGCAAAAAAAGAATTCTTATTAATAAAATTGTTCATCGCATTAATACTAATTCTAGTATCAGTTAATCTCTTTGCAATGTTTTCAATCGCAGGCGGGGTAGTTGATAGTTTAGTCAGCAAACAAATTAACATCACGTTAATTTCACTCTTCATGACTTTTATATTTTCTATAATAAATATCAGATTTATTTTTAGTAATTCATATTATATTTATTTATTGGTTTTATTAAGCCTAATTATAACTGATTTTTTAGGGTATCAGGCGATGGGAGCTAAGAGGTGGATAAATTTAGGATTCATCAATATCCAGCCTTCAGAATTCATGAAAATCGCCGTTATCTTGGCATTAGCAAAATTTTTTCACAATAGCCATATAAATAATATCAAAAAATATAGAAATTTGATATTTCCATTAATGCTAATAATATTACCTGCTTTATTGATATTAAAGCAACCAAATTTAGGTACATCATTAATTATAATTTTAACCTCTCTAACTATATTATTTATTGCTGGAGTTAGGATACAATTATTTATTTACCTAGGGTTATCTGCAGTTTTGAGCTTACCAATTATTTGGAGGTTTTTACATGATTATCAAAAAACGAGAATACTTACTTTTTTAGACCCAACCACCGATACATTAGGTGCAGGATATAACATCATCCAATCTATTATAAGTATAGGTTCCGGTGGGCTTTTCGGCAAAGGCTTTTTAAAGGGATCTCAAAATCAGTTAGATTTTTTACCTGAAAATCATACCGATTTTATATTTGGTTTAATAGCTGAAGAAGGGGGTTTTGTGTTATGCGCCCTATTATTAACAATATATTCTCTAATAATCACAATATTATATGTAATATCCATACAATGCTATTCTCACTTTTATAGAATATTTATTCTAGGATTTGCTTCTCTATTATTTTTTCATATTGTGGTTAATATAGGGATGATATCTGGGTTATTGCCAGTTGTAGGTGTCCCTTTACCATTGTTATCATATGGAGGTTCTAACTACCTTGCAATAATGATAGGCATAGGTTTGACTATAAATATATATTTAAACAAAACCAGAGTCCTACCAAAGGGCGGTTAATTTATAATATAAATGAGATATTAACACATATTAAAAGCACTAGGCAGATGCAATATGAAGATAAAAATTTTGTCTTAGTTTTAGGATCAAATTTTTAGATTATTTATAAATCTTTATTATTATTTATTTTCAAAATTTTTTAAAAATTCCTTGATTTCTATATAAAGGCCGTTGCATAAATGCAAAGCAAGGAAGATATGCAATAAAGGAAGCATAAATATTAGATAGCGTATAAATAGGAAAAGTGCTAACCTTTGACCTAAAACAATACGGCATTGCTAAACAAATATAGTGTCAAAGAAGAAATGGATGTACACAGATAATTCAGCCATATCATCGACCTTGGAATAAGCCTTGGTTTTTCGATTGCATCTCTTGATAAAGTCTCTGAGAGAGCTATTTTGCGCCTCAATATTATAGGTGCGCTTTTTACTTTGTATCAAAACATCATTTGGGATAACTCTTGCATATACTTTGTAATTGGGCTCTGTCGCATCTGTGAAAATTCAGTGCAAAAAGTGAAAATTTCAAAGTGTGGAAAATCGGGGGTTAGAAATTCTTAATTTTTACTTTTTATTTCAAAAATTAACAGATGCGACAGAACCCATATCATAGCAGCTTTCTCAATTACATGCTATATTTGTTTAGCAATGCCAAAAACAGAAATGGGATTAACTTAAATTTAAAGGCAATTTATGATGTTCCAATGAAATTAAAAGTCGTTTTAGGACAAGCAGAATTTAAAGTAAGTGATTTGCTTAAACTAAATAAAGGTGATAAAATTGAGTTAGATAAAAAGCCTGGAGATCCTGTGGATTTATTTGTTAATGATAAATTAGTTGCGAAAGGGGAAATAGTATTGATAGATGATAAGGTGGGTCTGACGCTTACAGAAATTATTGCAAATGATTAATTTGTATTTTACTTAAATTTTACTTGATAATTAAGTAACAAATTATATATTCAACGTATAAATAACATTTCAGTATAATTATATTATGATAGAAGGATTAATTAGTTTTTTGCATGTGGCTCCGTTGGTTGTGATATTTTCTCTTATGGTTGGTAGTAAAATATACAAAAAGACTACAGGTAAAAGTATAGACTTTTCGCCAACTGTATTATTGTTAAGTTCTATCGGTATTGCTTCTGGATTTGGTATACATCATCATGCTGGAGAAGAAGCATCGAGCATTTGCTATCTATGCTTTGGTTATGCAACGATATTGGCGGTTATGGGGTTAAAGCTTGCTAAAACAAACAAAGTTGTGAGACAAAACGCGTAATTTGATTTTAAAGTCAGTTTTATGCGCCAGATAAAATGAATAACCACTTTCACTCAGCTCTTTGTAAGATCAAAGCAGAGGGGATATACAGGGTTTTTACCGAATTAAAAGGTTATTCTTCTAGTAGTGTAAGAGCATATAGCGTAAAGCATGGTAAGGACATTACTCTTTGGTGCAGTAACGATTATTTGTCTATGAGTAAAAATCAATTTGTGATTGATGCTCTAGCAAAGGCTGCATATCAGTTTGGAGTTGGCTCTGGAGGGACGAGAAATATCTCTGGTACGAGCAATGCAATAATTAATGTTGAAAAAGAGATTAGTGATTTGCACAATAAAGATTCAGCTCTTGTTTTTACTTCTGGATATATTGCAAATCAGGCCACTCTGTCTACTATATCGAAGATTATACCAGACTGTGTAATATTTTCTGATCAAAACAACCATGCATCCATAATATATGGAATAAAAGAAAGTAAACTTGAAAAGGTTGTGTTCAATCATAATGATATGGATGATCTGGAAAGCAAATTAAAAAAATATCCACCTGAACGTCCAAAAATTATAGTTTTTGAGGCGGTCTATTCAATGTCAGGAACGACAGCAGAAGTTGGTAAAATTTGTATATTAGCAAAAAAGCATAATGCCTTGACATATGTGGATGAAGTACATTCTGTTGGAATTTATGGAAAAGAAGGTGCAGGAATGTGTGCAAAGCTTGGATATCAAGATGAAGTTGATATAATACAAGGTACATTCGCGAAAGCATATGGAGTAATTGGTGGCTATATTGCATCAAAATACGAAATAGTAGATAGTATCAGATCTTATTCTCCAGGTTTTATATTTACTACTTCTCTTCCTCCTGCAATTGCGGAGGCAATTTTGAGTAGTATAAAGTATTTGAGAAGGTCTAATGTTGAAAGGGATAAATTAAAGAATGTTGTATCTGTATTAAAAGACAGGCTTAGTAATAAGGGGATTAATTTTTTACAAAATAAAACTCATATAATATCTGTAATGATAAATGATGCTACATTATGCCAAGAAATTTACACAGACTTGCTTCAAAACCACAATATGTATGTACAGGGTATTAACTTTCCTACGGTTCCCAAAGGGCAGGAGAGATTAAGAATAACAGCAAATCCATTCCATACAGAAGAAATGATTGATCATTTTGCTGATTCGCTTTATAAAGTATTGGTAAAATATAATTTACTTAACTCAATCAATCAGAAAATTTCTTTTGGTTAATCAATACAGTATCTATGTCAATATACTTAAGTTTTTCTCATTTATTAGTAATATCAAGTCATTGATGGGTAGTTTTAAAAAAATTGTTTAATATATTGAAAAATTCTGATAAACCTGAATCTAAAATAATTATAAAGTAAAATCGAAATGAAAATTGAAGAAACAAAAAACGAAAGATTTCACAAAGAATTTAATATTCAAATTCCTTTTGACACAATAAATGCAAAAATTGAAGAAAAAGTTTCTGAAGCTGCTAAGACTTTTAGAATGCCTGGATTTAGAGAAGGGAAAGTTCCTTTAAGCATTGTAAGACAAAAGGTAAGTAAAGAAGAGACAGGAAGGCAAATTCAGGAAAACATATCTGCTTGTATAAAAGAGCTTATAGATACGAAAAAAATTATTCCATTCTCAAAGCCAGATGTTGAAATATTATCATTTGATGAGGAAAATGGTTTATCAGTTAGGATTGCAATCGAAACAATGCCTGAGGTACCAGAGGTAAAATGGGAGGAAATTGAAATTGAAAAAGTCGATATTAAAATTTCTGATAAAGAAATAAATGAAACTAAAAATAATTTACTAAAAGAATTTAGAAAATTTAAAAAAGCTAAAGATGATTATAAATCAAAAGCAGGAGATAAAATAGCAATTGACTTCCATGGTCAAATAGATGGCAAAGATTTTGATGGGAATAAAGCTGAAAATATGGAGCTTGTGATTGGAGATAATAGCTTTTTAGTTGATTTTGAAAATGAATTAATCGGTTGTAAGTTAAATGAGGAAAAATCGTTTAATTTAATATTCCCAGCAGATTATCCTAAAGAAGATATTGCCAATAAAGAGGCTAAATTTAAAATCAAAGTCGTTGATCTGCAAGAGTTAGAAGAAATAGAAAAAGTATCAGATGAAATGCTAAAAAGGTTAGGTGTTGAATCTGAAGAAAGACTGAATGAGCTTATAAAGCAAAAATTGAACTTTGATTTTATGAGTACAGTAAGGATGAAAATGAAAAGAGAGCTATTTGATAAAATAGATAAAGAATGTAATTTTGATTTGCCGGAGAAAATGGTTAATCAGGATTTTGAAGTTTTGTGGAAAGAAGTAGAGAAAAACAAAAATAAGCAAGAGGATTTAAAAAATAAATCAGAGGAAGAACTAAGATCTGAGTATAAAAAAATTGCGCACAGAAGAGTGAAATTAGGGTTAATAATGGCTGAAGTTGCAAGAAAAGGTGAGATAACAATAACTCACGATGAGCTAAAGCAGATAGTTGAAATGCAGGCTAACCAAAATCCTCAAATTAAAGACAAAATTTTAGAATTTTATAAAGACCCAGAAAATTTAGAAAAAATTAAAGGACCTATCCTTGAGGAAAAAGCACTTGATTTTATTTTGTCCAAAGTTAGACTCAAGAACACAGAAATGACTACCGATGATTTTGTAAAAAAGGTGTTACCTGAATTGAAGGAAAATAATTAAATTTGGGTTATAGTTATAATGTCTTATATTCCAGTTGTAATTGAACAGACTGCTAAAAGTGAAAGAGCTTTTGACATATTTTCTCGTTTGCTTAAGGAAAGAATAATATTTTTAAACGGACAAGTTGAGGATAATATGGCTTCTATCATCATTGCGCAACTACTGTTTTTGGAATCTGAAAATCCTAGCAAGGATATATTTATGTATGTAAATTCTCCTGGTGGTGTGGTTTCAGCTGGATTAGCAATTTATGACACTATGCAGTATATAAAGCCTGATGTTTCAACATTATGTGTAGGTCAAGCTTGTTCAATGGGTTCTTTTCTTCTTGCTGCTGGGGAGAAAGGAAAGAGGTATGCTCTTCCAAATTCAAGAATCATGATACATCAACCAATAGGTGGTTTTCGTGGTCAGGCGACGGACATCGAGATACATGCAAAGGAAATATTGCAATTAAAAAATCGTCTTAATAAAATATTAAGTGATCACACAGGTCAAAAAGCTTCCAAAATCGAAAAAGATGCTGATAGAGATCATTTTATGTCTCCAGAAGAAGCTAAAAATTATGGTATAATAGACAAAATAATTACTAAAAGAGTGGTAGCTCAAAATGAATAAAGCAAATTTAGAAATACTATATTGTTCTTTTTGCGGTAAGAGCCAAGATGAGGTAAAAAAACTTTTATCAGGCGTGGCGGTTTATATATGTGATGAATGCGTTGTTTTATGTTCTCAGGCTTTGAATGAAAGTAAAATTTCATCAGAACAGTTAATCAAAAATAACCTTACTCCTAAAAAAATATATGAAATTTTAGATGCATACGTAATTGGTCAAGAACTTGCAAAGAAGGTTTTGGCAGTCGCTGTTTATAATCATTATAAAAGATTAGAGAAACAAACTCAAAAAACGCAATTTGATGATGTAGAAATTTCTAAATCAAATATATTAATGATTGGGCCTACTGGATGTGGTAAAACACTGTTAATGCAAACGCTAGCAAAGATATTAGGTGTGCCATTTGCTATTGCAGATGCAACAACTTTGACAGAAGCAGGTTACGTTGGCGAAGATGTAGAAAATATTTTAGTGAGACTATTACAAGCTGCTGATTATAATATAGAAAAGGCAGAAAAGGGTATTATATATATAGATGAAATTGATAAAATATCTAGAAAATCTGAAAGTCCCTCTATCACTAGGGATGTATCAGGTGAAGGAGTACAACAGGCTTTGCTAAAATTAATGGAAGGTACAATTGCCTCTATACCACCTCAAGGCGGTAGAAAACACCCACAGCAAGAGTTTTTACAAATTAATACCGAAAATATATTATTTGTTTGCAGCGGTGCTTTTAGTGGGCTTGAAAAAATAATAAATCAAAGAATGAAAAGTAGTTCAATTGGGTTTGAAGCAGTTGTTAAGGAAAAAAGTAAAGATATTGAACTTTCTAAAATGATTAATAAAGTTGAGCCGGAGGATTTGGTTAAATATGGATTGATCCCGGAATTTATAGGGAGGTTGCCTCAGGTAGTGGCTATAGATGATCTTGATGAGGCAATGTTGATTAGAATTCTAAAAGAGCCAAAGAACTCCTTAATTCAACAATATCAGAAATTATTTGGGCTTAATGATATTAAGCTAAGTTTTGACGATGATTCTTTAAAAGAAATAGCTAAAGTTGCATATAAAAGAAAAACAGGTGCTAGAGGATTGAGGTCAATAATAGATAAAGTATTGCTGGGTTTAATGTTTGAATTTCCTAATGAAGGCAATATTAAAGAAATTATTATTGATTCTAATGTTGTGAAGCAAGATTCAAAACCTAAAATTAAGTATCACGAAAATAAGAAAGTTAAGAGTAAAAAAGTAGTTTAATTATTTTTAGTTAAAGATTTATGAAATTCACCTATAATTGGCTTAATTCGTTTATTGAGTTAAGTGCAGATTTAGAAAAAGTTGTTGAGGTTTTATCAAATATTGGCCTCGAAGTTGAAGAATTTCAAGATAAAGGCAAGGTATATTCTCAATTCATCATAGCAGAAATTATTGAGGCTATCAATCATCCTGATGCAGATAAATTAAAAATTTGCAAAGTGAATAATGGAAAGGAAATTTTGCAAGTTGTGTGTGGTGCTTCTAATGCACGAGCTGGTATTAAAGTGGTTCTTGCTCCAGTTGATTCAACGATACCAAGTAATAACATGGTTATCAAAACATCTGAAATTAGGGGTGTAAAAAGTAATGGAATGTTATGCTCTGAAACAGAATTACTGATTGGTAATAATTCCGAAGGGATTATAGAGATTTTGGATAGTAATTTAAAGCCAGGAATGAATTTTGCAGATTCAACAGGTTTGAATGATAAAATTATTGATATTAACCTTATTCCTAATAGGGGAGATTGTGCATCAATTTGTGGTATAGCAAGGGATTTAGCAGCAACGGGAATTGGCGCATTAAAATCTAAATTTTTTGATTTTTACAGGAATGCATTTGTTTTTGGAGATTCTATAAAGCACTTAAATATTTCAATAGATGATAAAAATTGCCATGAAATAGCTTTTTGTAAAATAGAAAATGTAGATAATAAAAATTCATTAACTAATGATTTAGTTTCTGTTTTTAAATTACTAGATATAAAATCACATAGTGCGCTAGTGGACATTTCAAATTTAACTATGTATGAATTTGGCAGACCTAATCATATTTATGATGCAGATAAAATAAAAGGAGACATTAAAATAAGATTATCTCAAGAAGGTGAATTTTTTAAATCACTAGATGGTAATGAGCACACTTTGCCAAAGGATATATTGGTGATTGCTGATGATGAGAAAATACTTTCCATTGCCGGAGTTATAGGTGGCGAAAATAGTAAGGTTGACGAAAATACAAAAAGCATATTAGTTGAAGTAGCAAATTTTAATTCTACGCATATTTCTAAATCAGTTAGGAAATTAAACACAAGAACAGAGTCATCATTTAGATTTGAAAGAAGAGTCGACTATGGGAATACAGCCTCTTTTATGCAATATTTAACTAATTTGATTTTGAAATACTGTGGTGGGAAAATATCTGGCTCTTTGGTAATTTTAGGTTCGGGATTGGAATATAAGAAACAGGTAGATATTGATTGTAAAAAAATCAATAAATTGCTAGGTTTTGAGGTTACAGAGCAGGATATAAATAGCATTCTGATTAGACTAGGCTTTGTGAAAATTAGGGATAATTTCTTTGATATTCCAAGTTGGAGACAGGGTGATATAGTTGATAATGCTGATATTGCTGAAGAAATAATCAGAATAAAGGGCACGGATTGTTTGCAGGAATTAGGCAGTTTTTATTATAATGCACAAGATTTAAAACAAAAAGAATCTGATTTTTTATCTATTTTTAAAAATATTTTAATCAATAGAAATATTTTTGAGGTTATTTCTTGGTCGTTTATAAATCATGAATCTGCAAATTTATTTGGGGAAAATTCAGTTATTAAAATTGCCAATCCGATAAGTAATGAATTTGCTGTGATGAGAAACACTCTAATCCCAGGGTTATTAAAAACAGCTAAAAACAACATTATAAGAGGGATGAAAAATCTTTCTCTTTTTGAATCAGGAAAAATTTATTATAAAGATAAGAATGGTACATTAATCGAAGAAAACTGTTTGGCTATAATCAGAACTGGAGAGATGTCTAATAAAAATATTTTTTCAGACCAAAGAAAGTTTGATTTTTACGATTTAAAGGATGATTTTTACTCAATGTTAAATGAAATAAGTATTTTTGAGGGTAGCATTATCATTAAGAAAGGTGCAAAGGCATATCATCATCCAGGTAAAAGCGCTTCTTATTATTTGGGTAAAAATATAATTGCCTGTGTAGGTGAGTTACATCCAAAAATTGTAAAAGAATTCGGTATCAAACAAAGCGTTATTTGTGCAGAAATATTTTATGATAACTTGCCAAAGAAGAATTTAGAAAAAAGAAAATCATTAGTTTTATCTGAATTGCAAAGTGTAAATAGAGATTTTGCATTTTATATGGATGATGCAATTGAAAGCCAAGAAATTATTAAATCTATAAAATCTTTAAAAATAAATATCATAGATGAAATTAATATTTTCGATGTGTATAAAAATAATCAAGATCCTAGATGCAAAAAGTCCGTTGCTTTCAGTGTAAAATTGCAGCCAATTCAAAAAACGTTGATTGACGACGAAATAGAAGATATTTCAAAAAAAATAATCAACGTTATACAAGAAAAATTAGGTGGTGAACTTAGGAGCCATTCTTAGTAATAAGCATTTCTATTTAATTTCTTCTGTATCAACTAGTTTAATATTTAGGAATTTCAAAATTTATGGAAATGAGAAAAAATAGAGGTAAATGAGAAGAAAACTGGCACCGTCAAGTTAATGGAAATATGGCCGCAACACAACCCTGACCCTTAAATTTTAGGCAGCAGCTATCTCTTGGATAGCTTCATCCCAAATAAATTTAGCTTTTTGAAAATTCTCTCTTTGGAT
>NZ_JAJBJD010000110.1 GCF_021811875.1 Candidatus Bandiella numerosa
CTCTCTCACATCACGATAGCTCTGATTAAATCTATGATATTGCCATATCGCCTGTCCTATTATCATCATTGGATATCTATGTCTGTTTGGTGTGCCCTTCATCTTTTTTGATATTTATTTTTTTAAACCCTACAATTTTATAATCTTTTATTCAATATCAGAATTTTATTCTATTTTTAACTTGACTGTGCCCTTTAGATTAAAAACGCACCTCTGCCTAAGGAGTAAGTTGTTAAAATTAACTATACTCTAATAATTTTGAAATGCTACACTGAAAATTGTATAAAAATGCTTAATTTTCACTCCGTGTTTTAGGGTTCATTTCAAAACTAGCTAATATTTTTATTAAAATTTGCAACTTCTTCAAAATCGCTAAAGTGTATCTTATTTTTTCCTATGAGTTGATAATCCTCATGTCCCTTACCTGCGATAACCAAAATATCATTATCTCTCAAGTTGTCCATGGCAAATTTAATTGCATTCGCTCTTCCATCAACTTCCTTTCCTTTAGGACAAAATTTTAAAATTTGTTGCCGTATGAAGCTGGCATTTTCTTCCCTAGGATTATCATCAGTAACAATTACATAATCAGCAAGTTCGTCTGCAATACCACCCATTAATCCTCTTTTACCAGCATCTCTTTGTCCGCCACAACCAAATAACACGTGAAGCTTTCCCCTGCACGTTTTTCTTAGAGTTTGTAGAACAGTTTTTAGAGAGTCAGGAGTATGTGCATAATCTATATATACCTCTCTACCATTATAACTTCTTGCTAGTTCAAGACGACCTCTTGCTGCCTTAAGTCTATTTATTATGTTCATCACACTACTAATAGGCAATTCACATGCTATGGCAAGACCTATGGAGCATAAAATATTATATAGCTGAAATTCTCCTTTAATTTTTGAATCAAGTGAATATATCTTTCCAAAAACTTTCACCTTCCACTCACTATCATTACTACATAAAATTTGTAAATCCTTAGCTTTTTTTCCGTATTCAATTACCCTTATATCACGATTTTTACATGTTTGATTAAGAATATCAAATTCATCAATATCAGTGTTCAAAACAGCATATTTACCACTTTCTAAAACTTCACTGAAAATTCGTAATTTAGCCTTAAAATACTCTTGTAGTGTTTTGTGATAATCTAAATGATCTTGTGAAAAATTTGTAAATCCAACCGCTTTGAAGTTCAAGTAATCGATTCTATGTTGGTATATACCATGGCTAGATGCTTCAAGTGCGACATGAGTAATTTTTTTTTCATTAAGTTTTGTCAAAAGTTTATTTAATTCTAGGGAAGATGGAGATGTAAGGCTAGGGGCGCCCTTAGGCTCAAATTGGTTATCAGAATCAATAACCCCTAATGTACCAATTGATGCACTTTTAAAATTTAATAAGTGGCATATTTGTTGATAAAAATTTACAACAGAAGTTTTTCCATTTGTACCAGTTACAGCCACTATATTTTCTGGCTTCTCCCTATAATACAAAGATAATATCTGACTCAAAAATTTTCGTGGATTTTCGACTTTTAAAATTTTTACATTATCTTGCCTAACATCCACATTTGAATTTTGGTCAATTACTATATACCTAGCTCCATTTTTAATTGCCTGGTCAATATACTTTTCACCACTTGTATTAAACCCACTTAATGCAAAAAAGATAAAATCTTTCTCTACATTGTTTGAATTATCTTCAATTCCATTAATAGAGCTTAAAATCTTGTTGATATCCATCAAGAATTAAATACCTCATCGTCCACTTTATTATTAGTAGCAGCTTGTTGTTGTGGGTTTTCAGTGACCATTTTCTGTTCTTCCTGTGGATTATTTTGTTTTTCTTCCTTATTCTTATTCCCCGCAAAGCTAGCTCTTAATTTTTCCATGTCAAAAGGTTCTTGCTTAGGTATTGGGATTGGAGGTAATAACCTTTTTTTAAAGAAGCTGTCGCTATAATATTTAATCTTATTTGATTTTATAGGAGGGCTGGACTCTATCAATAATATTTGCTCATCACGTGGTAAATTAATAACTTCTTGTGGTAGCAACAGTGCTCTTTGAGTGTTCGATACACTGAGTGATCTAGAAGCTGGGTTAAAATCCAAAAACTTCGGTTTATTTTGTGATATCTGTTCAACAGTTTTATTGCCACAAAGTTGCGAAATTAAATTTGCTGTCTCATAGTTGTTTGCAGCAAAAGTAATCCTGTATGTGGAGTTGGACAAAAATGAGTTCATCCCGTGTTCCTCATAAATTCCCTTAAGTTGCTGGGTATCTTGGATAATTAGAAATAACCTAACATGATAACCACAAAAATAAGCAATACCTGTCATGAATTGCTCCATCTTTCCGAGAGTGGGGAACTCATCCATCATAAACATTACACCATATGGCTCATCATCGCCAGGAAGTTTTCGGGACAAAAATTCTGTTGCTTGCTGATAAAATACCTGCATTAGCGGCTGGAGTCGCTTTAAGTTATCAGGTGTTAAACCAACATAAACCGTAGTAAGCTTCTTTTTAAATTCCAAAACATTAAAATCACTAGAGGCAGTGGCTGTATCAATCAACGGGTTAGACCAAAGTTCTAGGTTCGAGTTCATAGTAGAAATTACACCAGACCTTTCTTTATCTGCTTTTTGAAGAAATGCGGCAATATTCATATATGCAACAGGGTGTATTTCATTACCCATTGTATCTAACACCACAGCTAAGTTGTATACTACGTCATCGCTCCTCATAGTTCTAACTACTTCACCAAACGATTTTACTTTGTTCTTATCAGCAATTAAATATAAAACCACTCCAACAAACAGTGAACGCGCTTCATTATTCCAAAACTCTTTTTCCGGCATGATAAGACTTGCTATCTTCTGAACGTCATCCACCATCTGCCCTGGTTTTTTGCTCACCCAATCAATTGGATTATAACAATGAGTATCACCATCTGGATTTGCAGGACTCCAAACAAAAACCTGCTGCCCCATTTTTGCTCGCCAGCCAGAAGTTAATTCATAGTTTTCAAGCTTAATATCATGCACAACCAAAGATTCTTCCCAAAAAAGCAAATTTGGTATTACAAAACCCACACCTTTACCTGAACCAGTTGGAGCAAATAGTAGTGTATGTTGGTATCCTTCAGAAATCAAATAACCCTTTTTGTCTTCTCCAAGTAACATACCTTTTTTAACTCTTAGATTGGCTTTTTTAATATCTTCTTCAGTTGCCCATCTTGCATCTCCATGCACAGATTCTTTCTTTCTATATGGCCTTAACTCATATATAGCTTTTCTAAATTTCCACGTAAAAGATCCTATTATTATCATTGGAACTAAAATACCACCAATAACTCTAGCCACAAAATAATCATCATATTCAAGAGTAATTGCTTTAAAGTTATCGACCCAATACATTACTAATTGATAAAGCATAGTAAGAGGCTGTGTAGATAAAGCAAAATCTAAACTAAGTTTCTTATATTCTGTGTATGTAAGTATTAATTGTCAATAAGAAAGTAAAAGTGCACCACCATAGGCACGCAAAAGTGCACCACTAAAAAGTCAATAAAATAAGAAAATCAGCTCACAAAAATTATAAATATTAGCAACTAAAAACTTTTTATTAGTAT
>NZ_JAJBJD010000111.1 GCF_021811875.1 Candidatus Bandiella numerosa
ACTCTTCTCTATACGTTCTTCTGCTTCTCTTACTAAAAATGACATTTTGCCTCCTCTTTCGTATGTACTTATCTTTTCATTCTATCATATATGTTTCTTTCTGCCTATTATGCAATGGTCTTTATTTTTATATCTTTTAGGAAATAAAACTACTCTTTTTGTTGTCTGACTTTTTCAGTCCACTATATTTGGTTGTTGGCAAACAGGTAATAAATAATCCGCATATTCATCAGAAAAAGCACACAATATTTCTTGCACACATGAATTCATCTTAATCAAAGAAAATATTAAAAACCTCTTTCAATGTAATCATTTTGTATTAGTATGCAATAAAAAGATTTATTCAATTTATGAGAATTATATTCATGGGTTCGCCTGAATTTGCAGTTCCGACACTTTCCAAACTTATTAATCATGATTGTGAAATTATCGCTGTGTATACCAAGCCTCCTACTCATTCTGGACGTGGATTAAGAGAAAACAAAAGCGTGATTCATAATTTGGCAGAAAAATTTTCATTAAATGTTTTAACTCCAAAAAAATTGAGAACACCAGATAATATTGAGCAATTAAAATCATTAAATCCAGATATTGTAATTGTAGTTGCATATGGATTATTGATACCTAGGGAATTTTTAAAAATACCAAAATACGGATTTGTTAATGTTCATCCGTCTGATTTACCTAGGTGGAGGGGAGCGGCACCAATACAACGCACTATAATGGCTGGGGATAAAAAGACGGCTATATGTATAATGGGTATGGATGAAGGTTTAGACACTGGAGATATTATATTGCGAAAAGAAATTTTACTTGATGATGAAATTACAGCAAAAGAATTGCACGATAAATGTTCTGAAATGGGTGGAGAAATGATTTTAGATGTGTTAGGTCTCTTTGAAAAGAGTTCCGTAAAATTTACAAAGCAGAAGCACGAGGGGGTAATTTATGCAGATAAAATTAAATCAGAAGAAGAGCTCATAAACTTCAATACAACTGCATTTGAAGTCAATAATAAGATACGTGCCCTAAGTCCTAAGCCTGGTGCCTATTTTGTCTATAAAAATGAAATAATCAAGATCATTAATGCTAAAGTTGAAAAATCCAATCAAAACCATTTACCAGGAACAATAATTGACAACAAATTAGGCATTGCTTGTAAGGATGGTGTTATAAGGCCAATTTTATTACAAAGGCATGGAAGGAAAATGCTTTATACCGATGCATTTTTAAGAGGATTTGCTATACCAGTAGGAAGTAATATTAAATAAATTTAGATAATTAAAATTACCTGTCTATTAGTAGCATATCTTCCAATATCAACAGCAAATATATTCCTTATTTTTTGATTTCAATTTTATTAGGTAGCAAATCTTCTCCTTCCTTGATAAGAATAGATGAATTTTCAAAATCATTCTTTATTTGTTCGTATCGACCGCCTAAGTATTTAGCAAAAAAACCTTCAGTAATTGCATAAAAAGAAAGCCTATTTTCTGGTCTCATGAATCCATGTCCCTCGTCTGGATATAAAGCATAAATAACAGGAATTTTGTGTTTTTTCATTAAATCAACTATCTGATCAGATTCGGCTTGTTTAACTCTTGGATCGTTAGCGCCTTGACCTATCAATAGCGGTTTAGTTATTTTATCCACATAAAAGAGCGGAGATTTTTTCTTATATATTTCTTCTCCTTCCTTGGTTTTATGATCGCCTCCAAGCATTAACTTTAAGCTATTAATTATTGGTTTCCAATATTCAGGAACTGAATTAACTAGTGTGATCAAATTTGATGGACCAACAATATCCACTCCACACGCAAAAATATCTGGAGTAAAGGTTAAGCCTACCAAAGTTGCATATCCACCATAACTTCCTCCCATTATTGCTATCTTGTCTTTATCGGCAATTTTTTCACTAACCGCCCAATCAACAGCATCAATAAGATCATCATGCATTTTTGCAGCCCACTCTCCATTACCTGCATTTATAAAATTTTTCCCAAAACCTGTGGATCCCCTGTAATTAACACTTAAAACAACATATCCCCTGTTAGAAAGCCATTGATGAGTGCTATTTAGGCCCCAGTAATCTCTGGCATTTGGACCACCATGCACCAACAAAACCATTGGAGCTGGCTTTGTTGTTTTGTAATCATTTTGAGATTTTTTTATATCATTGGGAATTGAGATATAACTAACCAAATCTAATTCATCCCTAGTCTTAATTACAATAGGGTGCATTTTTGTAAGACTATAATTACTCAATTCATCGTTATTGCTAAAGAGGTACGTAGCTTTTTTATTGGTTCTATCATAAAGGTAATACTGAATTGGTTTATCATCATAATCAAATACAACTAACCATTTATTATCCTCCAAATCTCTGGATTTGATAATAATTTGCCCATTTTTACTTATTTCTTTCAATATATTATAATCCTCCTCAAATTTGGTATCAATAAATTGATAATCCTGTTTGAGATAAGAGTAACTAATGGCCTGTAATTGTTTGGTCTTTGGTTGTAAAATTATATTTTCGATGTCAGCTTTTGCATTTGAATATATTAATTCCTTATTTTTTGTTTTTAAATCTAATAAAAACAAACTTGATACATCTCTATCAATTGAGCTAACGAAATAAGCCTTATCTCCTTTTTCAGTAAACCCAACTATGCCTGTTGTTTTAGAATCTTCATGAGAAATTTTTAAAAAAGGAATTTCAATTTTATCATCAAAAAGGTAAATTTGATTACCTCCGTCTTCTATTGGGTGATAACCAAACTTGATTTGATAATTATCATCAATACTAAAGCTAATGTATTTATTATTTTCATACATTAATGATAGAGTATCATTTTGAATATTTAATTTATATACGTCAAAATATTCTTTTTTCCTTTGATTCAGTCCAATCATTATTTCATTCGGAAATTTATAGCTATTTTTTAATATAATAGCCTTAACACCATTTTCTGGAGTTATAATTTTATCTTTTAATGTATTGATATTAATTTTATGTATTCTTGCATTTTCGTCTCCATCATTATCTTTTAGATATAAAATATGGCTATTATCATAGCTCCAAAAATAATTACTAATTCCTCTCTTGGTATCATTAGTAATGGATTTTACATTATTAATATCGTCTATTGGGGCAATGAAAATATTCAATACACCTGATTTATTGGATAAATATGAAATATACTTTCCATCATTACTAATCTGGACATTAGCCTTATCTGGGTTGCCAAAAATTATTTTTCTTGGAATCAGCTTATCATCAGAATTTGCAAAAACGTTAATCATAAATATAATAAATATTGTTAAAATCCCCTTATATGCATGGTCTCACATCCGTTATGTTAGCCAACTAGCACGCTAGGATACATAAAGCTTATAAAAAACTCAATGCTAATTTTAAATATATTTTCTTAGATAAATGAAAATAAATTGACATTTATAATTTTACAAACGTAATGCGTTCATAATTTATTTTGAGGATGTGTGAATAAGGAAGCATAAATATTAGATAGCGTTAAGCAACTTTTAGAATCAACTCATTGTCAATATTTGCTTCATAAAGATTCCACTCATTAGAGGACATAGTCGCTTTAATCTGCAAAACATTGTGTGCATT
>NZ_JAJBJD010000112.1 GCF_021811875.1 Candidatus Bandiella numerosa
GATACTACCTCGCCTTTTTCTTTTTTTCTTACTATTATTTCAAAATCCATTTGATACCTGTATTGTTTTAGGTCAAAGGTTAGCACTTTTCCTATTTATACGCTATCTAATATTTATGCTTCCTATTTATGATGTTGATGGTGTAAAGGTACACACATTTAGTTATTACTTGGTTGGTATCATGATTAATGTACTGTATATGGGGCTTTTTGAAGCTTCAAAGTTTCAGGGCACCATAGGCAAATTGGTAATGAACATAAAAATTGTTGGCGTTAATGAGCAAACCATTTCTTTTCCCAGATCAATATTTAGATACTTAGTATTATGTCTACTAAGTTTTGTCGGAGTTTTTATAGTTAATTTCTTTACAATACTCTTTACTAAAGAAAAAGTTGCCGTACAAGATATGCTTTTTGAAACCAGGGTATTAGTAAGAGGGTAATTGATTCTTCACTATATCTTCTTGATTCTTTTTAGATGTCTTCTGGCTTCAAACTTATGAGTTAGAAAGGAGTGAATAATCTTCTTAGTTTCCTCAAAAGATAAATACCTTGCACCGAGCACTAAAACGTTGGCGTTATTATGTTCTCTAGAAAGTTTTGCAAGTTCTGAGTTATGGCAGAGTGCAGCTCTAACATGTTTACTTCTATTTGCACATATTGACATTCCAATCCCTGAGCCACAAATCAATATTCCATAGTCTATTTTTTTGGATTCAATGGCTATGACTATTTTTTTTGCATAATCAGGGTAGTCAACAGATTCATCTGTATCTGTGCCATAGTTAAGCACATTAATATTTAAGTCTTTTGCTAAATACTTTAAAATTTGCTTCTTTAATTCACATCCAGCATGATCATTTGCAATGCCAATCTTCATAAGATCATTCAACACCCCATATATTTGCCTTTCTTATCCAACCTTTATAATTTTGAATTATTACCTTGCACCAAAATTTCTCACATTTCATAATCTTTGCTAACACCCCAAATTCAATCTTTAATATTGGCGGTGAATTTTCGTCTGGAGCTTTAAAAATCAACGATTGATTATCTGATAATTTATTAATTAAATCCTTCCTAATAATAAATTCGTTATCAGTTATGATTACATATCTAGCACTACTTAATAAACTTTGATGAACCCAACCTTGTGTTTCATTTATATCTTCAATTTTTCTCCAATTATCGAACTCGGCTATAATTTTAACAGGATAATTGATGCATTCATATACATGTGAGGTTTGGTATTTTTTCCCAGGGCCAATACGAATTTTAATTTCATTAGATTTTAAACTCACATATCTAGGTATTGGAAGCCCAGTTAAAATACCAGTTTCGTTGGCAATGGCTTCAGTATTAATTATTAAATAAAATAGTAATACAAAAATTTTCAGTCTAAGCATTCTTAAATTTTTTAATTAAAAGTTTTTGTACATTTGGGGTAACTAAATTTTTGGTATCTCCACTTAATCTTGTTACTTCTTTTACAAAGGTGGACGATATAAAATGCACATTTTCTGTTGCTGGTAAAAACACAGTTTCAATATCACTATCTAAGGTTCTATTTACAAATGACATTTGAAATTCATATTCAAAATCTGCCACAGCTCTTAATCCTCTAATTATAATGTTTGCATTTTCATTTTTAACAAATTTCACTAACAAGCCTTTAAAAGGTTTAATAATGACATTTTTCATTTTATTATGCTCTATTTCGTGGTTAATCATGTTTACCCTGTCCTCAACAGAAAAGAGTGTACTTTTTAGAGTATCGGTGGCAACAGCTATAATTAATTTATCAAACAAAGTTGCTGAACGTTTTATTATATCAAGATGACCCAAAGTGACTGGATCAAAAGTTCCTGGATATATTGCTATTTTTCCCTCTTTCATACATTAGATATATTAACTGTTGAAAAATATTTATTTATGGTTTTTTGAAAATGATCTGGTAATTCTGCCTTAAAATTATAATTTTCACCTAGTAAACTAAAATTTAATGAATGTGAGTGTAAATGTAGGTGATCGGCAAAATAAATTTTGTGCTTAACACCAGGATAATTATGTTTTTTATCGCCTAATATTGGGCAGTTAATTTCTTTGCTATGGATTCTAATTTGGTGTTTTCTACCAGTTAATGGTGTCATTTCAACTAAAGAGAGTAAATCTTCGTATTCCCCTAATACTTTAAATTTTGTTTTTGCATGCAATTCCTTTGGCGCATCAAAATCTCCGGTTTTAATAGTTGATTCTATCATGCCCTCTTTATTTTTAGGTATTCCACATAAGATTGTTAGGTATGATTTATAAATTTCCTTTTCTCTAAAGAGCTTACTTATATCTGCTGCTATGGAAGAATTTTTAGCAAAAACAATTAAGCCAGTTGTCTCCTTGTCTATTCTATGAACAATATTGTAGTCTAGGTTAGATAATTTAAATACACGATCTATTGATATTTTAACATTAGAACCATCTTGAACACATAAATCGTATGGTTTGTTTAGTACAATTATATGTTCATCCTCATGGATAACGGAATTAAATATCTTGTTTTTAATATCATCAAAATTATTTGGCTTGATATACTCCTGTTTGATTGGAGCGTCGTACTCAATTATTGGAGTTCTTATTTTTTGATTGTAACTTATACGAGTATTAATCTTAACTCTCTTGCCATCAATTCTGATTTGTCCTTTTCTTGCAAGTTTAGCAACAATAGTAAAGGGCATATTGGGAATATGCCTGTGAAACCACCTATCTAGTCTCAAACCATCATCTTCTTTCTCTATTTCAAAAATTTTTATTTGCATTGAAGGTTATATATGTTTTAATTCTCTATATATTTACGTGTGCAAACTATATCAAATAATTTTTTATGTCCAATATTTTAAGAAGTATCATTAATGAGATTGAATTGATACCTGAATTTCAGGTTATTGGAAAAGTTTGTTCTGTAAGAGGTTTATTAATTGAAGCCATAGGAATTGAATTTGCAGTTAGCATTGGGTCTAAATGTAAGATTATTAATAAGAATGAAAGAGAAATGTTTGCTGAGGTTGTAGGTATTAAGGAAAAAAAGACCTTACTTATGACTTATGATTCTGCTGAAGGAATTGTAATTGGAAGTCAAGTGCACGTCATTGCTCATGACCAATCAATATATCCATCTACAAATTGGCTAGGCAGAGTTATTAATGCTTTTGGCGAGCCAATAAATGAAAAGGGGCCATGGAAGCATAAATATTAGATAGCGTATAAATAGGAAAAGTGCTAACCTTTGACCTAAAACAATACAGGTATCAAATGGATTTTGAAATAATAGTAAGAAAAAAAGAAAAAGGCGAGGTAGTATCAGAGAGGCTAATTAAGAAAGTAGAAATAAAGAGAGCTGAGACGATACTGGAATTAGGGTTTAGGCATAAAGAGCAAATAGGGATCATAGGTGCTATACAAGATGAATATATACCGCTGCAAGTAGAGAAAATATCAGAAAAATCGAGTAGAGAGGCGCATTGCAGCACCTCCCTCTCACACCACCGTACAAGCGATGTCGCATAGGGCGGTTTCAGATTTGTGTTTACCAAAAGCAGAGTACATAGAGAAGAGATTAATCTTCTCAA
>NZ_JAJBJD010000113.1 GCF_021811875.1 Candidatus Bandiella numerosa
CTGATACTACCTCGCCTTTTTCTTTTTTTCTTACTATTATTTCAAAATCCATTTGATACCTGTATTGTTTTAGGTCAAAGGTTAGCACTTTTCCTATTTATACGCTATCTAATATTTATGCTTCCTCACGAAGTTAACCTTGCCTCAGCTAATGGACAGCTCTATATCAGCCCATGAGGGACTTGAACCCTCTACTCTTACATCATGCACGGCGCACAAAAAGCAATCTAAAGATATAGATAATATAGATAATGTACTACGTAATTGTGAAGCAGAGCTAAAGGAATTAATGGATCAAAGCACTAAAGTGCGAAATCAGTTGATAAAATCAGCTAAAACATTACAAAAAAGAATGGGGGCTGCAACTGAATTATTTGACAAAATTTTAAATTTGGTTGGTAACATCCAAAATAAGGCACTAAGAAACGTTCCTTCAGGTTTGATTTTGCCATTTAGAAGAATATTTAATTTAACATTTTTTTTAGTAAAAAAGCTATTTAGTGTGTTAAAAGAAGTTGTAATGATAATTCCTACAGTGAGAAGTTATTTTGAGGAAAAACAACGAGAAAAAGATGTAAAATTAATAAAATCTCTTATTGAAAATTGTAAAGAACATATTGCTGAAAACCGTAACGAATCAGCATCAGTTGCAAACTTAATAGAGATACAAATTATAATCAAAAATTTGCTTGAAAAAGACAGTTGTACAGACGTAGAAATTAAAGAAGCTAAAGATAAAATTAAAGGAATCTATGAGAGTGATAAACGCTATTTAAAAGGTAAATCTTTCGATGATCAAGTGGAATGGGTAAATCAAAGTGAATCCGCAAAGCCATTAAATATTAGTTTAAACCAGTATATCAAGGAACATGGAGATAAATTAGGTAAAAATCACCTAGAAGAAGAAATAAAAAAATCTTTGAATGAAAAACCACAAGTACCAAAATCTTTGAATGAAAAATCACAAGTACCAAAATCTTTGAATGAAGAACCACAAGTGTCAAATAATAGAATCACGCCTAAATGGGCTAGTAAAATAACTCCTAATACCAGTCGAATAGCTCCTAATAATATATCGCATGGTATATTATTTCCTGATAAATCTAAGCAATCTAATACTGAGAAAGGTCATCTGTAATTATTTTAACAAAGGTATTGGAAATTCTTTGTTGTTACTATATATTGGTTCTATATTTACAATAAAATACTAAAATGAACAAAAATAGATTTTTCAAAGTGGCGTTGCTTACTTTATTCTTTGCATCAAATTTCAATTACGTAGGGGCGTACAGCTTAAAAGATGCTGTTAATTCAACTTTATTAAATAATGAACAGTTGCAGATGAGTAAAAAGAAATTGGAAATTGCAATATTAGAAAAACCAAAAGCAGCTACAGAATTTTTGCCAAGCATAGGTGCCACATTAAATAAAACATTTTATAACCCAAGTAACACTAAGGATTATAATGGCCAATCGTCTTTTAACAAAGAGTTATTTGGTTTGAATATTCAACAAGATATTTTTACAGGTGGCTCTACAATTGCAAAAATTGCACAAGCTGATGCGAAAATAAATGCTGCATATCAAGAGTATAACAAAGCATTAAACGAGATATTACTAAATACCATTAAAAGTTATCAAAACGTCTTGACCTCTAGAGAGCTTGTTAAAGTTCAGCAAACAAATGTTAATATGGCTCAAAAAAGTTTAGAAAAGGCTGAGATTACGGTAAAAACTGGAGCAGAAACAAAAACTTCATTATTCTTAGCTAAGGCTAATCTTGCATCTATGAAAAGTAATTTAGAAGATTATTTAGTAGGAAGAACTCAAGCAGAATCAAGTTTTCAGTACTATGTCGGCGAAGAGGCTCCTAAGATTATGGAGCAAATTGACGTTAAGAAGTATGCCAAAATTAAAAGTTTTGATGAATTTAAAGTTTTAGTAAATACTCAAAACTCAGACTTAATAAGAGTAAAAAATGAACTGAAAGCAGCAAAACAAGGAGTTAACCTTGCTGCCTCTGAATTATTGCCAAATGTAAATCTGTTTGCAAATTCCTCAAGACCAAAATATTCAGATAATAATCCTTTTAAGGGCAGTGATTTAAAAGGGAATACTTACGGTGTTGGAGTTAATGTTCCGCTGCTTTATAGGGGTGGAGTGCAATATTTAAATATATCTGAGGCAAAAAAGAAAAGTAAAAGTGCTGAATTTAGTGCTAGGGATGTAATTAATAAAATTCAATCGCAAGCTATCAGTGTTTGGAATCAATATATATCAAGTGAAAATATATATACATCATCACGTGTTGCTGAAGATAATTTTTACCAAACATATCTAAGCACTCAATCGGAATTTGATGTTGGCGCAAAAACTTTAATAGACGTCATTAACAGGCAAAGAGATTATAATAATAACGTTATACAAAGATTGTCTAAGGAAAAAGACTATAAAATATCATTATTTGAAACGTACAATTTGGTGGGCAGTTTACCTAAGATTATGCAAAGTAGTGAAGAAGTAAAAAGTAAAAATAAATGATTGGTGATGATTATATAATAGATAGGTATAAGCTTAAGAGTAGTGTTAATAAGTGGAAGTTTGTTGCCCTAACCCTATTCTTTATCGCTTTATTTGTGATTTTCTATAATAAGGGTGATGGAGTATCTCAAATTAAATCAGATTATATTGCAAGCATAGATATAACAGGTATGCTCCTGCAGGATAAAGAAGTTATCCAATCTTTGAATAAGATTGCTAGTGATAATAATATAAAAGCAGTTTTAGTAAATATAAACAGTTCGGGCGGAACTGGAGTGGGTGGAGAGTTATTGTATAGGGAATTTAGAAAGATTGCACAAAAAAAGCCAATAGTTTCCTCAATAGGAGAAATAGGTGCATCTGCTGCATATATGGCGGCAATTGGAACAGATAAAATATATGCTTATGATATTAGCCTTGTAGGCTCAATAGGTGTCATAATAATGAATTTTGAAGTTAGTGAATTTGCAAAAAAATATGGGATAAATCTTGAATTAATAAAATCATCCCCACTAAAAGGCATTCCTAATTATTTTGAAAAACTTAATGAGCAGCAAAAGGAATATGTACAAAATTTAGTTGATGAATCAAATAAATTTTTTATAGAGCTTGTTAAGAAAAGAAGAAATCTTTCAGATGACGATTTAAAAAAAGTATCTGATGGAAGAATTTTTATAGGTAGCAAAGCAAATAAACTGAAACTTATTGATGAAGTAGGTGATCGGGCTGATGCGATTAAATGGCTTAAAAGCAAAGAAAATCTTGGAAATTTAGAAGTAAAAGATTATATATTGATTAAGCCAGCATCCAAATTAGAAAGATTAATGGAATACACAGATAATGTGAAATTAATCTTTGCTACTATTTTTAATATAATAGTGTCTTAACGAAGCGAACAAAAGTAGCCATGACGGCACAGTCAAGTTAAAAATAGAATAAAATTCTGATATTGAATAAAAGATTATAAAATTGTAGGATTTAAAAAAATAAATATCAAAAAAGATGAAGGGCACACCAAACAGACATAGATATCCAAT
>NZ_JAJBJD010000114.1 GCF_021811875.1 Candidatus Bandiella numerosa
AGAATGCACACAATGTTTTGCAGATTAAAGCGACTATGTCCTCTAATGAGTGGAATCTTTATGAAGCAAATATTGACAATGAGTTGATTCTAAAAGTTACTTAACGCTATCTAATATTTATGCTTCCAATAACATTTCTTCTGAAAGAATTCATTCCGTGATTGCTAGAGCTGATACTGATTTGGCTGATCAAAATAACCCATATTCTGCTCTAAATAGAAGAATTACAATCATGCTGTTAAGAAACTCTGCAATTGAAAATTACAAAATCTCTGCACCAATAAATTAGTATATTTTACGAATTGCTACTATAGCAATATTGCTATTTTTAATATTTTTAAAAAATATCTACTGTGAATTTTCTTTTACTTGACGATTTTGCGTTAATTATATATTAATACCTATTACTTTATATTATAGGACTTTATGTCAGAGATTCGTAACGTTGCAATTATAGCCCATGTAGATCATGGTAAGACCACACTTATCGATAATATGCTCAAACAAAGCGGTACCTTTCGAGATAATCAAGAGGTAGAAACTAGAATAATGGATTGTAACGATATTGAGCGTGAGCGAGGCATAACAATTCTTGCTAAATGCACCTCTATGAATTACGATGGAGTAAAGTATAATATAATAGATACGCCAGGTCACGCTGATTTTGGTGGTGAGGTAGAAAGAGTTTTATCAATGGTTGATGGCGCAATATTATTGGTTGACGCATCAGAAGGAGCAATGCCACAAACAAAATTTGTATTATCAAAAGCACTTTCAATAGGTTTAAGGCCAATCGTAGTAATAAATAAGGTTGATAGATCTGATAGTAGAATTGACGAAGTCCTAGATGAAGTTTTTGATTTGTTTTATTCTCTGGATGCAACAGAAGAGCAATTAGACTTTCCGATATTATATGCTGTTGGAAGAGCTGGTTGGGCATCTGAAAAAAACGAAAAAGGAGAAAATTTAAAACCACTATTTTCAAAGATAACAACACATGTTCCTAAACCTAATGTTGATAAATCTGCCCCATTTTCAATGCTTGCAAGTATATTAACTGCAGACTCATACTTGGGGAGAATTTTAATTGGTAAGGTATATTCAGGTTCGGCTAAAGTTGGGGATAGTATTAAATCAATAGATTTAAATGGGAAAATTATAGAAAACACAAAACTTACAAAACTTTTTGGGTTTAAAGGAATAGAAAAAATACCAATTGAAATTGCTGAAGCAGGAGATATTGTAGCAATTTCTGGAATAGAAAAAACTTCTGTGGCAGACACAATATGTAACAGTGCTGTCACTACACCTATACAATCCACCCCTATTGACCCTCCAACCATGGCTATTACAATAAGCGTAAATAGCTCACCTTTAGCTGGTCTTGAGGGTTCAAAAGTTACATCAAGAATGATTTTAGCAAGACTTGAAAAAGAAGCCGAAAGCAATATAACCATCACTCTAAAAATCTCAGAAAATGGTGAAAGTTTTGAAATTGGTGGTAGAGGCGAATTACAACTAGGTGTTTTAATTGAAAATATGCGTAGAGAAGGTTTTGAATTATCAGTTTCAAGACCTAGAGTATTATTTAAAAAAGACGATAAAGGTAAAACCTTGGAACCTATTGAAGAAGTGGTAATTGACGTAGATGAGATACATAGTGGAATAGTAATTGAAAAACTCTCATTGAGAAAAGCTGAATTAAAAGAAATGAAGCCTTCAACTGGTGGAAAAACTAGGTTAATTCTTCATGTTCCATCTAGAGGTTTGATTGGTTATCAAAATGAGTTCCGCAATGATACAAGAGGTACTGGTATTATAAATAGGATATTTCATTCTTATCAAGAATATAGGGGAGAAATTATATCAAGAAGAAATGGGGCTTTAATTTCAAATTCAAATGGAGAATCCGTCGCTTATGCTTTGTGGAATTTAGAAGACAGGGGTGATTTATTTATACCACCAAAAACCAAAATTTATGAAGGTATGATAATAGGTGAACATAATAGAGATAATGATTTAGAGGTAAATCCTATTAAGGGTAAACAACTTACTAACATGAGAGCTTCTGGAACAGATGAAAGTATAAGATTGACTCCACACAGACTTTTTACGCTCGAAGAAACTTTGTCATACATTAAAGATGATGAACTCATTGAGGTTACTCCTGATAATATTCGCCTTCGTAAATCAATATTATGCCCAAATGAAAGAAAAAAAGCATCTAGAAAATAAACCGTTGAAAATATGCTTGAGATTTTGAACAAAGTCCTGAATTTTGGCGAAATTTTTTGCAATATTTTGTAATAATTATTTATTTAAAAAACACGGAAATAGAGTTTATACATATAATAGAGAATTATTATTTGTGCATAAATGGATTATCAACAAACTGTTTGTAAAAAAGATGGTGTTTCTGGAATTGGTTTGCATACAGGAGAAATTGTAAATCTTGTTATTTCACCTCTAAAAGAAGATTCCGGCATTATATTCAAGAGATCTGATATATCGAAAAATAATATAATCCCTGCAAAGTTTTTTAATGTTACAAACACAAAATTATGCACTGAAATTTCTAATGCTAGTGGTATAAAAATAGCAACCATTGAGCACATTATGGCTGCATTATGGGGTATGGATATTGATAATGCCTTGATAGAGGTATCAGGACCTGAGGTCCCCGCGATGGACGGAAGCTCTAAGGAATTTATCAGCCTAATAAAAAGAGCAGGTATTAAAGCACAATCAAAAAAAAGAAAGTATTTAAAAATTTTGGACACTATTAAAGTGACTGATGAAGATAAGGAGATTGTGATTGAAAGTGCTAATAATTTTGCAATTGATTTTGATATTGAATTTAATCACCAATCTATTGGGCATCAAAATTATAGCCTTTCAGATTCTACAAAATTTGAAGATGAAATAGGTAATGCTAGAACTTTTGGGTTTTTATGCGATGTTGAATTTTTGAAAAAAAATGGGCTAGCAAGAGGAGCTTCTCTTAACAACAGCATAGGATTAAGCGAGACTGGTGTGGTTAACAGTGAAGGTCTTAGATGTGAAGACGAATTTGTTAAGCATAAAATATTAGATTGCGTTGGTGATTTATTTTTGTCGGGCTATAGAATAATTGGAAACATTAAGGCAACTAAAGCTGGTCATAATTTAAATAATGCCATGTTAAAAAAGATATTTGACAACCCAGATTCATATAAAATAATCTAAATTAAATTTAAAAATTTTAATATTCGGGAATGTTGTTAGAGAATATCGTAAAATTCGTGTAAAAAGAACGTCCTTATATAAATAAAGTAGCAAAAAAATAATGAAAAAAGGTATAGAATAAAACCTTGATAATAAAAATCAAAATATTTAATGGAATTATAAATAATTCTATTTGGGAATTTTCTTCAGATACCTTGAACACTATAAAAAAAGAACTTTGTTGCATAAATAAAAAGCAAGAAAAAATAGACTAAGAATAAAAAATAAAATAGCCTGAAGAAAAATAGAAGAAAATTCTAGAATGAGTAAAAAAAGGCTGAGAAAAGGTAAGTACAAAGTA
>NZ_JAJBJD010000115.1 GCF_021811875.1 Candidatus Bandiella numerosa
TACTTTGCCGTCAGCTTCCTTCCGCCAACTCCTCACGAAGTTAACCTTGCCTCAGCTAATGGACAGCTCTATATCAGCCCATGAGGGACTTGAACCCTCTACTCTTACATCATGCACGGCGCACATTCAAATTTAGTATTGAAATTTTAACCACACATATGTATAGTATCACCTATAGTAAAAACCACGCAGATATTTTTTGGTGTCATCTTTGATTTATTCTGCGTTTAGTATAACCAAAAAGGAGTATTGAAATGTCATATAAACCTAATTTTAGTATAAAATCATTGTTAGAAGTTGGTGCTCACTTTGGGCACAAAAAGAACCTATGGAACCCTGAAATGGGCAAATACATTTATGGTGTTAAAAATAAAATCCATATTATAGATTTACAGAAAACCGCTCACCATCTCTATAATACATTGCAAGTAATATTTAGTATAGCATCTAAAAATGGTAGAATATTATTTGTTAATACAAAAAAGCAATCTACTGATGTGGTAAAAGATGCAGCAACAAAGTGTGGGCAATATTATGTTAATCATCGTTGGTTAGGGGGAATGTTAACTAATTGGTCAACAGTTTCTTCATCTATCAAGACATTGAAAAAGTATGAGGAAGTTTTAGAATCTGAAGAAGGTAAATATACTAAGAAAGAATTGTTAAATTTTTCAAGAAAAAAGGAGAAATTAGAAAAAGCTATTGGAGGAATAAGAAATTTGGGAGGTCTACCCGACATATTGTTTATTATAGATGTTAAAACTCATGCTACAGCAGTTCATGAAGCAAATAAATTGAACATACCTGTAATTGCTATAGTTGATACAAATTCTAGCCCCAAGGGGGTGGATTTTGTGATTCCAGGCAATGATGATTCTAGAAAATCTATAGAGCTTTATTGTAATTTGGTTGCAGATGCAATATTAGCAGGTATTGAAAATAGTTTATCCTCACAAGGAGTGGATTTAGAAAAATTGCCAAATACGGACAATGAAAAAAAAGAAGGAAAAAGAAATAATAAAATATCCGATAAAAAGGATAAAGATAATAATAAAAAATAGGTAAATTTAAGCATGTCTATAAATACGAATCAAATAAAAGAATTACGTAATAAAACGGGAGCTGGAATGCTGGATTGCAAAAAGGCTCTAGAGGAAAATAATTCTAATATAGAAGAAGCTGTTGTATGGCTTAGAAAAAAAGGGCTTGCTTCTGCCAGTAAAAAAGCTGGAAGAGATACCAGTGAAGGAGTAATAGCGATACACATTGATGGGAATAATGCCACCATTATTGAGCTAAATTCTGAAACAGATTTTGTTGGAAAAAATGATAAATTTTTAAGCCTTGCAGATAAAGTGGTAAAAAGCGCACATAAATTTGAAGGAAGTGATTTACATAAATTTTTAGAATCTGGTAAACATGACGCAACTCCTATCAGTGAGTTAATAGCAGAACATATTTCTGTTATTGGAGAAAATATTATATTGAAAAGAATCAGCAAAATTAATGTACACAAAGGAAAAATAATACCATATTTACATAATAAATTATCAGATAATATTGGTAAAATTGGCGTTATAGTAGCTGTAGAAGGTGATATTAATAATGAGATAGAGGAATTTGGTGGGCAACTTGCAATGCATATTGCTGCATCCAAACCCATGGCTTTGAATGTTGAAAATCTTGATCAAAGCATTGTTGAGAAAGAAAAAAATATTCTTCGAGATCAAGCTTTGGAAAGTGGTAAGCCGATTGATGTTGTTGAAAAAATGATAGAAGGAAGAATCAGAAAATTCCTTGAAGAAATCGTGTTACTAGAACAACCATTTGTTATTGATGGAAAAACAAAAATTAAAAAAGTAGTAGAAGAATTAAAATCTAAAAATAATTGCAATTTTAGTGTTTCAGGATATATAAGGTATGAAATTGGTGAATAATTAATGTCAATAACATGAAGAAACAAAATCGAATACTTTTGAAAATTTCTGGTGAAGCATTGATGGGGAAAGAAAAATTTGGTCACGATAATACCATGATAGACCAAATTTGTGAAGATATAAAAGAAGTGTATGATTTAGGATATGAGATTTGCTTAGTAGTTGGTGGAGGTAATATATGCAGAGGAGCAACAGTAGCAGAAGTTGGAATTGAAAGAGCTACTGCAGATTATATGGGGATGTTAGCAACAGTAATCAATGCAATAGCCCTACAAAGTAAATTAGAAAGCAAAAGTTTATATACTAGAGTAGTCTCTGCAATACCTATTATAACGATAGTAGAGCAATATATCAGAAGAAAGGCCATTAGGCATTTAGAAAAAGGACGAATTGTAATTTTTGCAGCAGGGACAGGAAATCCCTTTTTTACTACTGATACAGGTGGTGTTTTAAGAGCTATTGAAATGAATTGTTCACTTATCTTGAAAGGTACTCAAGTTGATGGTGTATACTCTGAGGATCCTAAAAAAAATAGCAAAGCAGTGAAATACAAAGAACTAACTCATAACGAAGTGATTAAAAACAACATATCCGTAATGGACACAACTGCAATTACACTAGCGCACGATAATGAAATGCCTATTAGGATTTTTAATATTGGGAAAAAGGGTGAATTTGCAGAGGTTTTACAAAACAATGGTGATTTTACAACTATAAAATAAAAATATTATGAATAAGGATTCAGAAATTTTAAAAAATTTAAAAAATAAAATGGATGGAACGATATCTTCTTTAAATCACTCATTAAGTGGATTGAGGACCGGTAGAGCTTCGACTGCTTTACTTGACCCCATTAAAGTTGATGCCTATGGAAGCGATATGTTTCTTAATCAAATTGGTAGCATTAGTGCACCAGATGCAAAAACACTATCGATTCAAATATGGGATAAGGGATTAGTTTCTAGTGCGGAAAAAGCAATTTTGAATTCAGGTTTAGGTCTTACTCCTAATACCGAAGGTCAAGTTATAAGATTGCATATGCCTAACCTTAATGAAGAAAGAAGAAGAGAGCTTGTTAAAAAGGCTGGTGAATATAGTGAACAGGCCAAAGTAGCGATCAGAAATATTAGAAGAGGTGGCATCGATGAATTTAAAAAACAAGAAAAGGATAAGTTGATTTCTGAAGATGAATTTAAGCTTTATTCCCAGGAAATTCAAAAAATTACGGATGATTTTATAAGTAAAATTGACGGAATACTAAATGTTAAATCCAAAGACATAATGAGCATTTGAGTATATTGTTATCTTTTATATCTGTATCTCCAGCCTGGGTTAACAATAGCCTCCTTTAAAATTAAATCAGTACAGAGGCTATGTTGTAGATCATTTTCAGCGACTCCTATTTTGATCTTTTTCTTGATTATACCGTATAGTATAAATAAGACTTCCTATAATACCAATGTTTAGCTCTTTTTCAAACTGCCTTCGCTCTTTAAAATGGCACAGTCAAGTTAAAAATAGAATAAAATTCTGATATTGAATAAAAGATTATAAAATTGTAGGATTTAAAAAAATAAATATCAAAAAAGATGAAGGGCACACCAAACAGACATAGATATCCAATGA
>NZ_JAJBJD010000116.1 GCF_021811875.1 Candidatus Bandiella numerosa
ATGCACACAATGTTTTGCAGATTAAAGCGACTATGTCCTCTAATGAGTGGAATCTTTATGAAGCAAATATTGACAATGAGTTGATTCTAAAAGTTGCTTAACGCTATCTAATATTTATGCTTCCAATATACGTAGTTGTAATTTTAACTAATAATCCATTGCGAAAAAATAACAATGAATTATTAATTGAATTATTGAGATTTTTGTTCATAATCGTGTCAACCGTAAATAAAATAGATGTAATGAAAAATTTTAATGCAGACTTAAATGTTGTTTTAGAAGCTGTTAAAAAGGCTTCAGTAAAAATCACTAAAGATTTTTATGAAGTTGAAAAATTGCAAATTTCCAAAAAGGGGGTTGCAAATTTTGTTACTAAAACAGATTTAACTGCAGAAAAAATCTTGATATACCATTTACAAAAAAGCAGACCTGAATATAGCTTTATCACAGAGGAAAGTGGTATTTTGGAAAGTACTGAAAATGATAATTTTAATCAGACGAAATACAAATGGATAATTGACCCTATTGACGGTACATTTAATTTTATGCATGGGGTGCCATTTTTTTGCATATCAGTAGCTTTGGCAAAAATTACTAAAGATGAATCAACTATTTTATTGGGAGTTGTGTGTAATCCTGTTAATAATGAAATATTTTGGGCAGGTAAGAACATGGGAGCTTTTTTAATAGATAGCATGGGAATGCAAAGGAAAATAAAGGTATCTACTCACAATGATTATGAGAGGGTAATTTGTGCTATTCATGATGATTCAAATAGCAATGCTACAATGAAAAAATACTTAAATTTTATCCACCTGAAGCATAGTAAAATTAGAATTTTTGGAGCATCTGCATTAGAAATGGCATATTTAGCAGATGGTAGGATAAATTTATTGATCCAGGGTAAGTTGCATTTATGGGATTATGCTGCAGGTCTAATACTTATTAGAGAGGCGGGGGGGGTGATTAGAGACTTAAATAGAAAGGATTTAGGACTAAATATATATGAAGGAGTTATTGCAGGAAATGATAGATTAGTAAGCGAAATTGAAAAAAATAGTTAATTTATACAAAAATAAATTTATGGAGTACGCTTTAGATCAGGCTAGAATAGCTATTGAAAAAAATGAAGTGCCTGTTGGTGCGGTGATAGTGTATAAGGATGATATAATTGCGACTAACTACAATAAAATGAGGTCAGAACATGACCCTACTGCTCATGCTGAGATTTTGTGTATAAGAGAAGCAACGAAAAAACTACAGAGATCAAATTTAAGTGATTGTGAATTGTATGTAACGCTTGAACCATGTGCAATGTGTGCGCAAGCAATTGCGTTTAGTAAAATAAAGCGGGTATATTTTGGTGCATATGATGAAAAATTTGGTGCTATTGAAAACGGAATAAGGTTATTCAATTCTAAAGTGCATAATCATATACCAGAAATATATGGTGGAATAGAGCAGCAGAAATCATCAAAAATGATGAAAGAATTTTTTTTTAAAATAAGAAAAAAGGTTTAGCATGTATATACGTATGTGGTTAAATTTATAACAATAAAATTATTAAGATGGTAGATAGTAAAAAATTTGAATTTAATAACGCCAAAGATAGTTTTTCTCAAAATAAACAAAATTGTGAATTTAAAAATTATGACTTTCCCTCTCTTAAGTTAAAAAATGACTGTATTGGCTCGTATCATTTATATTTTAATGGTAAGATTGAAAACATTGAGGCGAGTAGTGCGTACGAAGCAGCCAAAAAAACTAGTTTCAGAAATATTGATAAGATAGTATATGTAAGTGAAAATACTAGTATGAAGAATATTTTTGATCCTGATGAATTGATAACGAAAAATTAAATTTTATATGAAGACTGCGACAAGATTTGCACCAAGTCCCACAGGATTTTTACATGTTGGTAATTTAAGGACTGCTCTAATAGCATGGTTATATGCAAAGACAAATGCTGGAAAATTTATATTGAGAATTGATGATACAGATATTCATAGATCTAAAGAAATGTATATTGACGCATTAAAAGAGGATTTAAAATGGATTGGAATTGATTGGGATATTTGTTTTAGACAATCGGATAGACTTAATAAATATGAAGAGGTAAAACAAAAATTAATTGATTCAGGCAGGTTATATGCTTGTTATGAAACTGAAGAAGAATTAGCTGTTAAAAAGAAAAGTTTATTAAGTAGAAATCTGCCACCGATATATGATAGATCATCTCTAAAATTAACACTGGATGAAAAAAAAGAGCTAGAGGCCAAAGGGGTGCAACCTTATTGGAGATTTTTGCTTAACGAAGAGGAAATATCATGGAATGATAAAATTAGGGGTCAATTAAAGTTTGAAGCTAAAAATCTTAGTGATCCAGTATTAGTTAGAAATGATGGTACTCTGACATATAGCCTCGCTTCTGTAGTTGATGATATTGAATATGCTATAACTGATGTTATAAGGGGTGAAGACCATATATCTAATAGTGCTATACATATACAATTATTTAAAGCTTTATCGGCTGAGCCACCAAGTTTTAGCCATATATCGCTATTAACTACAAAAGATAAAAAATTGTCCAAAAGGGCAGGAGATTTTAGTCTTAAAGAATTGAGAGAAAAAGGTATATTGCCTTCATCTATTGCTGTGTTTTTTTCGAAAATTGGAAGCTCTGATAATATAATAGCAAAAAAGGGCATCGATCATTTGATAGAAGAATTTTCTTTTTCCAAATTAAGTAAGTCAACTGTGCAGTACGATTATAATGAATTAAAAACTTTTAATGCAAAAATGTTGCATTTATTGGATTTTGAAGAGATACAAGATGTGCTTCAAAAATTAAATATAAAAGACATGGATGAAGAATTTTGGTTGTCTATTAGGGGCAATATTAGAGGTATTGATGATATAAAATATTGGTACACAGTTTGTAGAGATGAAATTAAGACTGAAATAATAGATAAGGAATTAATTTCTTTAGCAAAAACTTTATTACCTGAAGAAAAATTTGATTTGAATACATGGGATAAATGGATAGAAGCAATAAAGGCGCATACTGATTTAAGAGGTAAAAAATTATTTATGCCTCTTAGAGTTGCTTTAACTGGTCAGGAAGATGGTCCAGAACTTAAAAATTTATTACCAATGATAAGCAAAAAACTTATACTAATTAGATTAAATAAATAAAATATTTAATAATTTGTTGTAAAATTATAGCACTTGTATATCCTCATTTCTTAAGAGATAAATATTAATAACATTGTTGGAATATGAGTAATAATCAGGTCATGATATCGAGTGCCCAAGTTAGAGCAGCAAGAGGGTTGCTAAACTGGACACAATCTGAATTAGCAGATAGGTGTAATTTAACAAAAGCAACGATTGCAAATATAGAAGGAAGCATAAATATTAGATAGCGTTAAGCAACTTTTAGAATCAACTCATTGTCAATATTTGCTTCATAAAGATTCCACTCATTAGAGGAGATAGTCGCTTTAATCTGCAAAACATTGTGTGCATTCT
>NZ_JAJBJD010000199.1 GCF_021811875.1 Candidatus Bandiella numerosa
CTATACTTTGAATCATTCACAGAAGATGGGTTCAGAGAAAAGGGATACAGCAAAGATATGAAATTTAATCAAACGCAAGTGCTTTTAGTATTATTAGTAACGAAAGAAGGGCTTCCGATAGGCTATGAATTATATCCAGGGTCAAAATACGAAGGAAGTACATTATCAGATTCAATAAATAAAGTTAAAATAAAATATAAAATAAATAATATAGTTTTTGTAGCAGATGCTGGTCTTTTAAATAAAGAGAATTTGGATTATTTAGAGAAAAATAATTATAAATATATAGTGGGAGCAAGGATTAAAAATGCTACAAACTCTGTAAAGGAAAAAATACTCAAAACAGAAGAATATAGCAAATTAACTGATGATCTAAAATACAAAGATTTAGAAAATGAAGACTGCAGAAGGCTAATTGTGTCACATAGTATAAAAAGAGCAAGAAAAGATTGGGATGATAGAAATACTGCAATTACAAAGCTTATAAAGAAATTAGAAAAAACTGAAAAGCCGGAGTCTTTGATCTCAAATTATGGATATAAGAAGTTTTTAAATATAAAAGGGGATTGCAAGATAGAATTAAATGAGGAAAAAATAAAAGCAGAAGAGGCTTGGGATGGATTACATGGAATAATGAGTAACATGAAAGACGAATCCGCATCTTTCATTCTCTCTCACTATAAAAATTTATGGAAAATTGAGGAAACATTTAGAATCTCAAAACATGATCTAAAAATGAGGCCAATATATCACTATACTGAAGATAGAATTAAAGCTCATATAGCGATTTGCTTTATAGCACTTTGTTGTGTAAGAAATTTAGAATATAGAGTTAGTAAACAACAAACTAAGTTATCAGTTAAAAAAATACGTGACGAATTATTGAGCTTTCAAGCAAGTATACTAAAAGATATTTCTACTGATAAAAAATACTGCATTCCTTCAGTCATCACTGAAGAAGTCAGGAAGATATATAAAGTCCTTGGTATAAATATTACTAATTCACCATTTGAATT
>NZ_JAJBJD010000117.1 GCF_021811875.1 Candidatus Bandiella numerosa
GATCTGTAATAATTACTTTCTCTGCATTTGCAACATATTATTTCTGACATATACTAACCTTATTTGTGTTATTGTGCATATCATATCAGCTTTCTCAATTGTATGCTATATTTGTTTAGCAATGCCATTGATTTTGGAGGGGAAGATGAGCAAACCTTATTCAGCAACAAAGTAATTCAACTTATTGGTTTGATTACTATATTAAGCGTTGCTACTTCAATTTTAATCATGGTAACTTCATTTACGAAAATCACTATTGTTTTTTCAATACTTCGTCATGCACTCGGGCTACAACAAACACCTCCGAATATTGTTATTATCAGTTTATCATTATTTTTAACTTTTTTTATAATGTCTCCTACATTTAATAAAGCTTATGATGATGGATTGTTTCCTCTTATGAATAATCAGATAAATGAAGAAAAAGCTTGGACTAATATAACAGAGCCTTTTGAAAAATTTATGAAAGAGAATACGAGAGAAAAGGATTTAAATTTATTTAGAGACATTGCGAAGGAAACTCAAAATTTAGAAAAAGATGAAATACCATTGAGGGTTATAATACCAGCATTCATGTTAAGTGAGTTTAAAAAAGCTTTTGAAATTGGATTTTTGATTTATTTACCATTTTTAATCATAGATTTAGTAGTTGCATCGGTATTAATGGGAATGGGAATGATGATGCTTCCACCTGTTATAATATCCTTACCGTTTAAATTAATTTTCTTTGTAATGATAGATGGTTGGTATATGCTAAGCGGAAGCTTGGTCAAAAGTTATGGCATAGGTTAGTATGACTGCAAATCAATTTAACAAGATCTAAGCTTGTTGATTTATTAATTCTAAAAATATTTGATAGTTAAAATGAGTTTTAAAGATAACCTGGATATTCCTGAAATAGAAGCTAAATGGCAAAAAATTTGGAATGCATCTAATATTTATAAATGGGATAGCGCTAAGTCTAAAGAGGAAATTTTTTCAATAGATACCCCTCCCCCTACTGTTTCCGGTGAATTACATATGGGTCATGTATTTAGTTATACCCAAGCAGATTTTATAGCAAGATTTCAAAGAATGAGTGGTAAATCAGTTTTTTACCCTATAGGTTTTGACGATAATGGATTACCTACAGAAAGATTAGTTGAAAAAGTAAAAAAAATTAGAGCTAAGGATTTAAGTAGAGAGGAATTCATAAAGGTATGTGAAGAGGTAGTTTTAGAAACAGAAGAAAAATTTAGAAATATTTATAAATCTTTAGGATTAAGTTTTGATTGGGAGCAAGAGTATCAAACAATAAGCTCTAAATCTAGGAAGCTCTCTCAAATGTCATTTATTGATTTGTATAATAAAAAAAAGATTATAAGAAAATTTGGGCCAAGTTTTTGGGATATAAAAGACCAAACCGCAATAGCTCAAGCTGAAAATGTTGATAAAGAACAAACTGGCATACTAAATGACATTAAATTTAAAACTGTAAATGGTGAAGAAATTGTTATTGCAACAACAAGACCAGAGATGTTACCAGCCTGTGTAGCTATTTTCTATCATCCAAATGATGATAGATATCAACACTTAAAAAATACCAAAGCTATAATACCATTTTTTAATAATCAGGTGCCTATTTTACTGGATGAAGATGTTGAGCAAGAAAAAGGAACAGGTTTAGTAATGTGTTGTACTTTTGGAGATATTCAGGACATTGAGTGGTGGAGAAAGCATAAGCTTAACACGATTGAATGTATAGATTTGCACGGAAAAATGAAAAATGCCGGCTTTCTTGATGGAGCCAAAATTACAGAAGCTAGAGAGTTGATAATAGAAAAATTAAAATCAGAGCAACTTCTGCTCGAGCAAACTGAAGTTGTTCAAAATGTTAAATGCGCTGAAAGGTCAGGAGGAATCCTTGAAATTATTCCTACCTATCAATGGTATATTGAGGTATTACCCTATAAGGCTGATTTACATAGAAAAAATGACGAATGCAATTGGCATCCAAAGTTTATGAAGGATAGACTTAGTAGCTGGATAGATGGCTTGAATCAAGATTGGTGTATTTCTAGGCAAAGGTATTTTGGCGTTCCTTTTCCTGTTTGGTATTCAAAAAGAAAAGGAGAGGAAGGAAAAATACTTGTTGCTAATGTTGCTAAACTTCCTGTTGATCCATATGTTGATTTGCCTGATGGCTATACTCGTCAGGAGGTTAAACCAGAAACTGATGTTATGGATACATGGGCAACGAGCGCGATAACTCCTCAGTTATCAAGTCATGGGATTAGCGAGGATTTCATGCTTGATAAAGACAGGCACAATAAATTGTTTCCATATGATTTAAGACCTCAAGCTCATGAAATTATTAGAACTTGGGCTTTCGGCACTTTAGTTAAGTCATTTTTCCATCAAGATTCTATCCCATGGAAAAATCTTATGATTAGTGGGTGGTGTTTGGCTTCAGATAAGTCTAAAATGAGCAAATCAAAAGGTAATGTTGTCACACCAGAAAAACTGATAAAAGATCAGGGAGCTGACGTTATAAGGTATTGGGCATCAAGCTCAAAACTTGGAATGGATATAGTATATAGCGATCAAATATTCAAAATTGGTAAAAAATTAGTAACTAAACTTTGGAATGCAGGTAAATTTGTTGATTTTCATATCAATGGATCAGACAGGAGAATTAATTTTCTTAAAGATGATATCAACAACAAAGATATTTTTTGCGATCTAGATTTATGGATCATTTCTAGTTTATATAAGGTGGTCGAAAACGCCACAAACTCCTTTAAAAACTATGAATATTGTGATGCAAGAGTTTTTGTTGAAAATTTCTTCTGGAACGACTTTTGTGATAATTATCTCGAGTTAGTCAAAACAAGAGTTTACGATGAGGAGAATAAAAATCCAAAAGAAAAGAAAAGCGCGATTTTAACATTAAATTACGTCTTTAATACATTACTAAAACTTTTTGCTCCATACATGCCACATGTCACTGAAGAACTAAATTCCATTTTATATGGAAAAAATAACGAAATGGTAAATCAAATTAATATGTGGCCAAAATTAGATGATTTTTATTACTCAGCAGATAAATTAAATATTGGAACACATGTTTTGAACATATTAGAATTAGTAAGAAAGTATAAATCAACTAAGGAACTTTCACTACGATCAGAGATTAATGAGATTTATTTTAGTGGAAAGGAAATAGGACCTTCAGCTTTGTTGGATTTAAAAAATGCGTGCAATAGTAAAGAAATGAAATATCTGGATAACATTGAACAACCAGATTTAAGATCAAACTGCGGTAAATATTCAATACTGGTATTGTAATTTGCTCGCAAAGATGGCACCGTCAAGTTAATGGAAATATGGCCGCAACACAACCCTGACCCTTAAATTTTAGGCAGCAGCTATCTCTTGGATAGCTTCATCCCAAATAAATTTAGCTTTTTGAAAATTCTCTCTTTGGA
>NZ_JAJBJD010000118.1 GCF_021811875.1 Candidatus Bandiella numerosa
ATACTACCTCGCCTTTTTCTTTTTTTCTTACTATTATTTCAAAATCCATTTGATACCTGTATTGTTTTAGGTCAAAGGTTAGCACTTTTCCTATTTATACGCTATCTAATATTTATGCTTCCATTATGCAATGGTCTTATTGATGCAATTTCTTCAAATTTAAAATCTAATGACAATAAAGTAGACTAAAATCAACAATACTGATAATAGTTGTTAAGAATAAAATTTGTAATAAGGTTTATTTTGTCAGACAGCAAGAAGATTTCACAAGAATTGTATAATCTGAAAGATGAATTGGTTAATAATAAACTCAAGGATGTTAATTTTGATACTTTAGACCTAATTGATATTGTTAACGATGAAAATGATGATGATAATAATAATGAATTAGGTAGTGCTCTGAATAATGCTAAATCAGTAGAAGAATTAGTTAAAGAGATTTTGAGACCAGAGTTAAAAAAGTGGCTTAATGACAATCTACCTGCAATTGTTAAGCAATTGGTTGACAATGAGATAAAGAAAATTATTCCCAAAAATGAATAGAATATTTTTTACTGTTATTTATTTTTTAATATTGCAGAATTTTTTATTAACTGGTGTTATTGCAGATTCCGGATTTTCAAGTGATTTTATTGAGCAAGCTAAAAAATTAGGTATAAATGTTGGCCAAAATTTAGACCAAAAAGTTAATGATAATGACTTATCCGATACTTCTAATTCACAATCAATGCCAGAGGTGCAATTGCCATCGCCACCGAAGCCAGAAGCGAAGCAAGAGGTAAAAATTGATGTAAAAGCAGGGAAGGTAGAGGATGAAAAGATGCTCAATAATAAAAAGCAGGAGCCGAAGCAAAAGGTAAGTAAAAAGCTGAGCAATACAAAGGACAAAAACAATGCAACTGAGGTAGTTCAAAAACCAAAAGCTCTGCCGGCAAAAATAATTCCAAAGCAGAAAGTTAAAAAATCTATTACCTATTTTACTGCGCCGGAAAAAGACATTGACACTAATCTCAATCAAAAAAGTTTCATGAGGAGAAAGCCTTATAGTTATGATGTAAAGCCTCCTCAATATTTGCTAGATATACAAAAAAAGGTGCAAAAACTAATGTGCCTAAATTTATGTTTAAAGATGAGCTTTCAAAATTGTTATTTGTTGCAGTTAATGAGCAAGATATTGGAGCAATTAAAGGATTGTTGCTTAAAGGAGGAAATATTAATGCGCAAAACAAGGTTAATGAATACACGCCATTAATGTATGCTGTTGAGAATAATAAATTGGATTCTTTAAGATACCTGATATTAAGAGGGGCAAATTTAAATGTTGTAACTTCTAATAAAATGTCTGCATTACATTTAGCTGCTATCACCAATAATCTAAAGGCGCTAAGAATTTTATTAAGTGCTGATACTGATATATTTCTTCAAGATAAATATAACAAAACTTTTTTCGATTATGTTGAGCCCAACTATAAAAATATGGTAATTAGTGACATCTTTGACACAAGAAAAGATGCAGGTGAGGCATTGATTGATTTTTGTATTTTAGGGTCTATAGAAGGAGCAAGATTTTCGCTTCAAAATAGAGCTAATGTTAATTCACAAAATCATAATGGTGACACTCCTCTAATTTTAGCAGTAAGAAATAATAATCCCCAACTTGTTACCTACTTATTGAGTGTTGGAGCAAATGAGGCGATAAAAAATAATTATAAAGATGGTGCTAAAGCAGTAGCTAAGAAAAATAGATATACTAAAATCTTAGATATTATAGAAACGGTGAAGCATAATAAACATCTTCACCTTTTAGGTGTTTCTGAAAATGTTATTCCATATCAATTATCAAATGAAGAGAAGGAGCGGATTGAAAAAAGTAAGAAAGAAATAGCCGATAAAAATTTTGATAATTATTCATCACAAGGTGTTTTAGGAAAAATAAATAAAAAACCTAAAAAGAAATAATTTTATAAGTTTGAAGTGTGGAGCTGAATTATACCAATTTCAATAGTCTATTAACTAGTGTTATAAATCTACAAAAAATTAAAAAAATTGCTGTTTCCTTATCAGGAGGAGCTGATAGTATGTGCCTAACTTTTTTATTAAATAAATTTTGCAAACAAAACAATATATCACTGGTTGCAATTACAGTAGATCATAAATTAAGAAAGGGCTCTACAATAGAGGCTAATAATATTTATAGGTATTTAGAAAAATATGGCATTAACCACACTATACTAACTTGGCACCATAATGAAATTAAATCTAACATTCAAAAAGAAGCGAGAAATGTTAGATATAAAATGCTTTGTGATTTTTGCAAGGAGAATGGCATAGAGAACTTATTCGTTGCGCACACATATGATGATCAAGCAGAAACAATTTTATTAAGAATATTTCGTGGTAGTGGAATTGATGGTATTAGTGGAATTAATTCTTTAACTATTATGAATGAAATAAATATAATTAGACCACTTTTAGAATACAGAAAAATTCAGATTTTAAATTTTTTAAAGAAAGAAAATTTACTATGGTTTGAGGATGAATCAAATAAAAATACAAAATTTGATAGAGTCAAAGTTAGAAATTTAATTACTCAATTAGATAAAGATTTTCAACTTACTGAAAGGTTAAATTTACTTTCTGATAATGCGAAAAGAGCAAGAAATTTTATTCATTCACATGTTGCTGAAATGTTCAAAAAATGTTGCGTTATTGGAGAACTAGGATGTATATCCATAAACCAAGCTGATTTTAATAATTTAGATGAAGAGATCCAATTAAGATTGATAAACCATATAATAAGATATGTTAGAAATGAGCAAGTGCTATATCCTAGTAGATTAGATAGCTTGAAAATTGCGTTGGTAAATTTACAAAAAATTGGTAACGAAAAATTTACTTTATCCAATTGCAAAATCCTACTTCATGACAAAATAATATATTTTTACAGGGAATCAAAATACATAGAATCAAAAAAGCCATTATTAAGAGGCGATAATTTATGGGATAAGAGATATCAAATTTCAATTAATACTAAAGATTTTGAAATTTCTAAATTAACAAAAGAGTTTTGGCATAAAATTAAACCAAAAAATTTCATTCATAAAGTGCCAGGAGATATAATATTTTCTACTCCGATAATATTTTCAGAAAGTAAGGGTATATATATATTGCCACTGAGTAATGTCATAAATTCAACAAATATGCTGAAATTAGGTATCAAAATAAAAGTTGTTCACTTATTATCAAAATCTTCTTTTGAAATTTGTTGTTAAAAGCAGTAGAATTTTATATCAATGTGTTCAAGATATATGGAAGCATAAATATTAGATAGCGTATAAATAGGAAAAGTGCTAACCTTTGACCTAAAACAATACAGGTATCAAATGGATTTTGAAATAATAGTAAGAAAAAAAGAAAAAGGCGAGGTAGTATCAG
>NZ_JAJBJD010000119.1 GCF_021811875.1 Candidatus Bandiella numerosa
TACCATATACAAGCAGTATTGCAGAGACTATAGTAGAGTCTCAAATAAATACTAGATTCAAGCGAAAACAAAAAATGCAGTGGACCAGAGAGAATGCTCACAATGTTTTGCAGATTAAAGCGACTATGTCCTCTAATGAGTGGAATCTTTATGAAGCAAATATTGACAATGAGTTGATTCTAAAAGTTGCTTAACGCTATCTAATATTTATGCTTCCTATTAATGTTGTTGAAAAATTAAAATCTCTTGAATAACGCTCCGTTTATCTGTATAGAATTAGGAGTCGTCTTAAAAAATGAAACGATGTTTATGCGCTTATTGGGTGATTAGCTCAGCTGGTTAGAGTACTACGTTGACATCGTAGGGGTCGGTGGTTCGAGTCCACTATCACCCACCATTTACCATATATTTGGTCAAGTGGACAAGGCAATCACCTCAGCAAATTCATTTGCGGGAAAAGTCACAACACTTACCTCCCAAAGTTTTATTTTTGTAATACACCTAATATCGCCATGATAGTAAAAATCCACCACTTCATATCCAATGCTTAAATGGTCAGTAACCTTGTTTTGAATTAAAATATAAGCTTCCCTCCCTAAGTTCAAATTTAGAAAAATTCTCCCCTCGACATAAAGTCCTTTTTCATTTTCATATGCCTTATCTATAATACCTATTGGATGATGATGATTGTGCTGCCATAATAGCTTCACTCCATCAATTTTATTTCCAACAAATGCATTAGGCAAAATCATATCACCAGCATAATCCACTATGTTAAACACACTGGCATAGCCGTGAAAATACCCACTCTCATCAAAATTTAGTAAATTTAGATTGTTATTTTCTAAACGATTTGCAATCATAGTCATTATCCTTTTAATATTTTTTAATATGAATTATTGGTTAGTAAAATCTGAACCAAGCTCCTATTCTTGGTCACAAATGCAGCAAGACAAAGTCTCTGCCTGGGATGGAGTAAGAAATTATCAAGCCAGAAACAACCTGCGCCTAATGAAACTTGGTGATTTAGCATTTTTCTATCATTCAAACCAAGAAAAAGCCATTAAGGGGCTAATTAAAGTTGTGAAGGAATACTACCCAGACCCCACAGATGAATCTGGAAGATTTGACATGGTTGATTTTGAATATGTCACTTCTTTGAAAAAATCCATTTCGCTTGCTGAAATCAAACAAAATGAAAATTTGCAAAATATTGCATTAGTCAAGCAATCTAGGCTTTCTGTCATGCCAATCACTCAATATGAATATAACATCATTATTGAACTTTCAAAAAAGCCAGCTATAGCTTGAGTCAAATAGATAGTGACAAGGAGTGATGAGCAAAGTGTAATTATCCTACATGAACGAGGAGTGCCGATGTCAATGCATATCTGACTTATGCTATATAACTTATAAATATGCACTATCATGGTCAACATGTAGCGTTAACAGCCTAATATACTCATCTTCTCTTAATGCCAATCCTCTATATTTTTGAGAAAATCTAAAAGAATAAATTCGCTTACCATTATATTGTTTGGAAAGTATAATTTCCCACTTCAAACCTCTATTTGAATACACCTCCTCCCATGTCATTTTATGTATCTTTTTCAAGGTTGAAAGCAACGCAGTTTGCTGTTTTTTCTCTAATTGGAATAAATCTGCTTGGAACTGGGGATTATTCATATCCACTTTAGGCATTTTCTATTTCTCTTGCAATCTCGTCAAAATTATCTTTGGGTTTATTCTTCTTTACCCACTCAAATGCCCTGTCTAATTTTGTAACATTAGCTTTTTCGTGCAACCACTCTTCAGATTCAGGGATAAAATGGCCACTTTTAATTATCCACGTTCCATCGTCCACTTGCTCAATTGCCACCGTCTTTCCTGCAAATGCTTTTCCTAAAGAGAGTTGCCCATTGGCCCCAATTGTCTTTATACTTTGTATGTTTAGCATTTCAGCTATTTACCTATTTTATTAAATTACTATTTCACTATATCACTAATATATAAAATTATATATATTTTTTTCAAACATGTTATTTAATTCACAAGTGTAGATGTGTATGATTTTCACCACACTTATAAAAAATTTTCAAAAATATGCTAATTTTTATTTGCGCTATCATTCCAAGTGGTATTTAACTGTAATCAATTAAGGATTTTTGTTCTTAGGAAATAATTTAAAAAGGTAATTATCAATGAAAAAAATACTACTTACAACTGTTGCAGTTGCAGCGTTTGCTCAAGGTGCATCAGCTTTAGAAGCTGGCAAAATGTATGTTAGAGCTGACCTAGGCTACAATTTCTCAAGCCCAAAATTAAATGAAAAAATTGCTAAAGGAAAAGATGATACAACAGCACTTTTCCAAAAAACAAGCCAAAGCAATAGACTTAAAGGATTTGCTGGTGACCTTGGTTTTGGTTATGCACTTTCAGACAGCGTTAGAACAGATGTTACAATTAACATGTCTCAAGGTAAGAAAAATCTTAAAGGCATTACATTAACAAATGCAATAGGTAAAGTTGCTAGTGGAGCTTATTCTGACAAAGATGGTAAAAATTATGTTAATCCAAATTCTGATGGTGCAAAATTATTAACTTCAACTGTTAACCTTAAAGAGAGAAAATTAGGTTTAATGGCTAATGCTTATTATGACTTCAACAATGCTTCAGAATTCACTCCATATGTAATGGCTGGTGTTGGTGTTAACAGAGGTTCATTAGAAGGAAAAATTTCAGGTTATGAAGAAGGTACAACTGGTGCTCTTAAAGCAGCTTCTGAAACAATTAAATCTAAAAACCTAACAAGTTTTGCTTACCAAGTTGGTGTTGGTGTTGGTTATGAAGTTGTAAAAGATATTACTTTAGATGTTGGTTACAAAATGTCTGGAACAACAGGAAATTACAAATTCAAAGCTTCTGATTATGCTGCTAATGCTGGAACAACTCCTGCTGGAATCTTAAATGCCCTTGGTGTTACAGATGCAAATAATAAAGCTGGCTCGCCAAAATTACAACACACTTTAACTGCTGGTGTTAGATTTGCATTCTAATTTAACTAATTGTTGAATTAAATTCATTTCTTACCTAAGAAGTGTTTAAAAGCCTTGGGGTTAACCTCCTAAGGCTTTTTTTTATTCTTCCAACCCTTCCCTGTGTCGTTATCACTATTAAATTGTATCACCGCCTTTAATTGGTGCTAGCCCCACTTGTTTACGTTTTTCATTAATTGTCATAAAGCTTACTTTTTCCAATCTTTCCCAAATCGCCTCTCTTTTACTTGCCAAAGCTGAAATTTTGTCCTGGAAGCATAAATATTAGATAGCGTATAAATAGGAAAAGTGCTAACCTTTGACCTAAAACAATACAGGTATCAAATGGATTTTGAAATAATAGTAAGAAAAAAAGAAAAAGGCGAGGTAGTATCAGA
>NZ_JAJBJD010000013.1 GCF_021811875.1 Candidatus Bandiella numerosa
ACTTACTCTTCTCTATACGTTCTTCTGCTTCTCTTACTAAAAATGACATTTTGCCTCCTCTTTCGTATGTACTTATCTTTTCATTCTATCATATATGTTTCTTTCTGCCTATTATGCAATGGTCTTATCTATGGAGACAAGAATTTAATAAAAGCAATGTTTTGTGAGCTACTTACAAAATTTTATGAATATAAACAGCCTAATAATGTTAATATCAGCCTTAAAAAAGATTCAGGGATGAAAAAAATCATTATCACTATAGAGGGAAAGCTAGATTTGGAAGAAATTCATAAAAAAATAATTAAAATTGATTTTCCAAGATCAACGGTGATTAATGAACTTCTTTTTATAACTAAAGGTTTATTATATGCAAAATTTATAATGAAAATTCATAATGGTAGTTTGAAGATTAAAAAAAATGATGAAATTATTATTGTAAAACTTTTATTTGATGAAATTTGAAATTTTCTTGCTTTCGTAATGAGTTATTATAGTATGGCTTTAAACCTCTTATATTAATAATATGAAATATAGTGTTGCGGTGGTTGGTGCTACAGGTAATGTTGGTAGAGAGATTTTCAGTACTCTAGAAAACTCCAAAATTAAAATAGAAAATATATTTGCAGTTGCATCTCAGGAATCGGTCGGCAAAGAGGTAATTTTTAACAATAAAGCAATCGGAGTAAATGCTTTAGAAGGATTTGATTTTACAGGTATTGATTTTGTATTTTTTGCAACTGGTGCAGATACATCTAGAGAATATGTACCAAAAGCAAGCAAAGAAGCAAAATTGGTTATAGATTTATCTTCTCATTTTAGAATGCATAAAGAGATTCCATTAGTAGTGCCGGAAGTTAATATATCATCACTAAAGCTTGCGAAAAAATCACATATAGTCGCAAATCCCAATTGTGTAGCAATTCCTTTGGTTGTGACACTTAAAAATTTACACAAATTTGCTCAAGTATCTAGAATTGTTGTTTCAACATATCAATCAGTTTCAGGGGCTGGCAAAAAAGCAATGGATGATTTATATGCTCAAACAAAAAATAGATTGGTCAACGCATTTGCCGATGATAATAATAGAGAGAAAACAGCGTTTAATGTAATTGCCAGAATTGATGAGCTAGTTGAAAGTGGCTATACTAAAGAAGAAATTAAGGTTATGGAAGAAACAAAAAAGATGTTATGTAGTGACATTGATGTAACTGCAACGTGTGTTAGAGTTCCTGTTTTTGTAGGACATAGTATGTCAGTTAATGTTGAATTTTCTAAAAATATATCAGTAAACGAAGCTTATAATATTTTAAATAAATCAGATGGGATAGTGACAGATAGAACAAGTGAATATAGTTATTTTACCCCGATAGATTGTGTAGGTAGAGACGAGGTTTATGTATCAAGAATTAGACAAGATGTTGCCAATAATATTTTAAATTTATGGATAGTTTCTGATAATCTTAGAAAAGGAGCTGCGCTTAATGCGGTTCAAATTTTTGAAAAATATATAGAAAGTTATTTATAAAATGAAATTTTTATTTAAAATTGTGTTTTCACTTTGTTTATTGCTAATTTTAGATGTGGATTTAGCCGTTGCAGAGGATGAAAGTGTTGAAGCGATTTTAAAAAAATTTAAATCAATGCAAAATACGCTTAAGGATAGTGATGTAGACGTTAATGAAGTGCAAAAATCAGATCTTACTAGGGATAAAATTCAAGATTTTATCGATTCAGCAAAAGACTCTAATCAGCCTATTAACATCGTTGAATCACTAGGGAGTAACCTAAGTGGATTGAATTTATCAGGCATGGATTTTTCAAATACTATTATGTATCGTGTTAATTTTTCTGGAGCAAATTTAGATGATTGCGTATTTACCAATGCTTTTTTAGAAGGGGTAAATTTTGAAAATGCTTCATTAAAAAGATCGACATTTGTTAATGCAAATATTAGCAGAGCAAATTTGACAAAGGCAAATTTGACAAGTAGTAGGCTGAGTAAAACTTATGCTAAAAGCTCAATATTTGTGGCAACAAATTTTGAAAATGCCAAAATATTTGCATCGAATTTTTCCAACTCTAATTTTAATAATAGCAATTTAGATAAATCAAAAATAGTAAGGTCAAAATTCAAAAATACTTCATTTCAGGATGTAAAAATTGCTGAGGTATTTTGGGATTTAAATTTTTTTTCTTCAAGTAACTTTAACAATGTTAATATAGCTAATAGCAATTTAAAAGCAATTGATTGGGGAAGTAGTCAATTAAAAGGAGTTGTTTTTCAGGATTGTCTTATATTTGCATCAAATTTTCAAAAGTCAAATTTAACAGATGTAATATTTGACAAAATTAATGCGAAGGCAATTAATTTTAGTGAAGCAAAATTATCTAAGGTAATTATAAATAGAAGTGATATGAGTTATTCACTTTTTCAAGATGGCATGATTTCAGAATTTATTGTTATGCTAAGTTATTTTGATAGTTCTAATTTTAGAAGGGTAAATTTAATGAACGCTAATTTTTCTTCGAGTAACCTAAAAAATTCTACGTTTTACCAGGCGATCTTAAATAAATCAGAAATCTTAAATTCATATTTAGCAGGAATAAATTTTTCCAAAAGCAATTTAATAGACATGTCAATTAACGATAGTAATTTATCATATACTAATTTTAGAAGTGCACAAATTGATAACTTCAGTTCACGAAATAACCTAATCGAAAAAGTATTTATTAATGAATAGTTCTATCAAATCCTCAGGTAGACGCTACCTAAAAAGGCTGGTAGCAATTTTTAAATATAGTCTTATAGCGTTGCTATTAATATTGACGGCTATAATAGTGTATTTAAGCTTTTTTGGACCAAAGCACTTCAATTTTATCGATGTGATAGTTAAGCATAATATTGAAAAAAATCTGGATCAAATTAGCATAAGCAAAATACGTACAGGCGTATCTCTTGACTTAAAAGATATGTCGATCATCCTTGGCTTGGATGATTGGGAATTAAGCTATAAAAAGAGTGCCGTTTTTATGGCGCCAAACCTAAGGCTGAAATTTGACATATATAATCTATTATTGCAAAGAAATAATAAAATATTTAAGGGTATAGTTTTTGATGAGAGAGATGTGGCCGTTATATATGATAAATCAAAAAAAAATAACGGTATAAGTCAGGAAAAAATTCCTATAGAAAATGTAGTAAATATACTGAAAAAATATCAACATTTAATGAAAGGTAGCAGTTATATTGTAGAGAATTTTAAGATAATTATCAAAACTGAAAATGGGGATGACTATGCTATTAGTTTGCAAAATTTAGAATTTAAATTTAGTGATACAAATGATGTTGAGATTATTTCCTTAATTAACATTAGTGATGCAATAGCTAATTTAAAAATTTCTATTACTACTATTTCTAATAATGCTATGAGTGTAAAAGGCAGTATTACGTCAGATAAGCAACCTGGGAAATTAAATAAGATCAAAATTGGACAAACGAGCATAAGCACTGATTTTAAAATTAACTTTGATACAACGTTATATTATCTAAATTTTTTAGAGAAAGTAAATTTTAGTTTTATACAGGATGGGATAACAAATATAGCCAGTAAAAAATTTTTACAAAATGATGTGGCTATTAATAACTTAAATTTTAATGGAGAATTGTTAGAAAATTTCAGCAAAATTAACATACCTTATCTGACTTTAAAGATAGATAATGAAATACCAGTAAGGGGCAAAATTAATTATGAGGCAAAAAAGTTAGTTCTAAATTTTGATGTTTTAAATTTATCCACTAAGAAAGTTTTAGGAACATGGTCAAAAAATCTTTTACCGGCAGTGCATTTATGGTTATCAGAACATCTAGAAGATGGATATGTTAGCAATTTAACACTTATAAATGATTTTGATAAACAAGATGAATCTGCACTTACAACGTCAATAAGTTTAAAAAATGCAAAATTAAAGTATCTTCAAACTGTCCCTGTAATAACCCTCAACACTGCTGAAGTAAAATTTACTACAAAGAATCTGATTATAAGTAGCGGCGATGGAAAAGTTTTGAGTAATTCTATAAATGGTATTACTGCTGAAATAGAAGATATGAATCAAGAAAACGTGAGCATGATATTTAATGCAAATATTTTAGGAAGTATAAGTGAGCAATTGGAAATTGCTAATATGCATTATGAATTTCAAGTACCAAAAAATATAGAAGGTATGGCAAATACGAAAATTAACTTTGTCGTGCCATTTTATAAAATGCCAACGTTTGAAGATTTAAAAATTAATTTACACTCCAAATTAACTAAGGTCTCTATAAGCGATATATATCAAAATTATCAATTAACTAATGGTAATTTGGAAGCGAATTTAGTTGAGGAGAAATTAAAAATAAAAGGTATTGCCAAAATTAACGGGTTGCTTAATATTAATGTAAATTCAGATATCTCTATTAAAAATAATCAAAATTATTTAATTAAAATTAATACTAATGATAATTTGCAAAATTTTCAAAAGCTGAAAATTCCACTTTCAAATTTTTTTAATAATAGTACTAATATGAAAGGTATTATAGAAGTAACTCCTAATGAAATAACGTCAGAATTTTGGGTAGATTTGCATAATACTTCAGTAAATATTGATGCACTTAGTATAGTTAAAAAGGCAAAATTTCCAGGAAGCATTTATATTAAATTTGTAAATAATGGTGAGGACGAAACAAAAATTTCAAAATTTGAATTTAAAATACCTAATAAATATTTTTCAGGAACTGGGGTTGTTAACGATAAAAGAAGAGAGTTAATAAAATTCAAATGCAGTATATTTCAAAATAATGTTCAAGGAATGGTTTTAAATTATGATAAAGTGGAAAATTTAAACCGAATTACAGTTAATGGAATTACAGCAGATTTGAGTGAATTTAGCTTAAAAGAATTAATAAATCAATTAAGCTCTGACAATATCAAGAGCGGAGGATTTTTCAGTTTTGAAGGTAAAATTGATAATCTGATTTTAAGAAACAACATATCACTTAATAAAGTTGATATTTCAGTAAATAATCAGAGAAATATAAGTGTAAACATATCTGCATTTTTAGACGGAAATAGGCAATTAAGAGTATATTATAACTATCCAGTTTTATCTATTACATCTCCTGATGCAGGTTCTGTGTTAAAAGCACTGGGGATAACAGAAAAAATTGGTGAAGGTAATTTAGAAATTAAAGGCAGTTATGAAACGCGTAAAAAATTTAAGGGCTTTGTTGAATTAAATAATTTTTATGCAACTAAAACTCCTGCCCTACTTAATTTATTAACATTAACAGCTCCAATTTCAACATGGCAGAGCATTATTAAGAATAAAGGAATTAGATTCTACAGTTTTCAGTGTCCAATTGAATATGATGGCAGGTATTTGGAATTTAATGACTGCGTTGCTGAGTCTAAATTATTAGCACTGAAGCTGAGTGGAAATATAGATATAGAAACCAAATATTTGAATTCGAGAGTAGTGATTGTGCCAGAAAATATAGTAAATACAATTTTTAAGAAGGTACCATTTTTAAATCTTTTTTCTGGTCCAAAAAATGAAGGCATGATTCTGAGTACACTATTTGATATGAAGGGGTATATTGATGAAGATATCAAAGTTAGTGCAAATTATCTATCTACTTTAACGCCAGGGTTTTTGCGAAATATCTTTAAACAGTCAATTTCTAAACCACAAAAGGAGAGGATAGAAAAGTAAAATAAAGTATAAATCATATTCTCAAGATGTGGGAGTAGTTTTTGTTTCTTTTATTTATGATTTTGTCTCTTGTAATAAAAAAATCTGTTTCGTTACATAAAAATTTTTCTAATAATAATCTTAATCCTCTTTCAATTTCGGCTAAGTCACCATTTATTGCCTTTTTTTCAACATTTTTTGATTTTCCGCTAATATCAAAATAATGTAAATTCACGATATTAATATTATTATTAATATCTAATTTAAAGCCTTTGTTTTGAAATATATATTTTTCAATAGGTAGTTGCGGATATAATCCTGCAGATATTTCACTTTCATTTGGAATATGACCAGATTTAAAATCAATAATTTCAGCAATATTGCCTTGTTGTGAAATTTCTATTCTATCTGCTATACAAAAAAGCTCGATATTGTGAGATTGAAATTGTAAATTAATGGTGCCAACTATTTCACTAAAAGATTTATAATTTTCACCTTGATGATAAAAATTTTTATATATAGAATTTACGATATTTACCAAACGTAAAAACCAAAACGTTGATATTTTATATGGTATATATCTATATTCGGTATATTCATTAAATTTTGCGAAAAACCAATTACCAAATTCTTCTGAATTGCTATGTTGTCCTGACAGTGCTTTTGATATTAAATCGTGAAGCAATATTCCAAAATCTTTTTTCTCAGCTTCTCTCGCAATTTTTTCCAGAGGATTTATTTTCAATATATATTTTATATAGTATACATAAGGATTAGATATTAATTTTTCTATACCAGTAACAGAAATTTTCTTAGGTCTTTGGTCAACATAAACTTTTGTGTATACAATATCAGAATTTTTTTCAATGGGTTGCTTATAAATATTTTGAAGTATTTTTTTATATTTTTCAGTAAAGATGGCTGATTGCTTGTTTATACTTTGAAATGCTAATAATTTTTCTAACCATCTACAAATTTGATTTTTTGCATTAGTAGATTCCGAGCAACTTAGTATTAAATCATTATTATAGAACGAACTTATAAAATCATACTCCATAAATTGCATTTCTGAATCAATGGGTTTTAGATTATTAATTTGCCTAAATCCTTTACTAAAATAATTTTTATCAAAATTTGCATCTGGAAAAATACCTTCATTCAGTCCTGCAAAAAAGACTGTATCATATTGAATATTCCTTGTTTCAAAGGTTTGCAGTATTGTTACAGATTTATGATTTTGAGAATTATTAGATTTTTGATTTGATGTTAAAAGTTTATCAATAATTTTTATATATTTGGTAAAATTAATATTGTTATCATTTTTAAATATTTCCAATTTTTGCTCAATCAATATAAGTATTTCTTGAAATTCAATGTTATCAGAATCATTTTTTAGAAAATCAAATAGCTTAAGGTGAATTTTAAAATAGTCCAGCAGAGTTAAATTAGGATTTTTTAACAATCTTTTTTTCTCTAGAAATATATTTTCAGTTTCTAGCAAGATACTAAATTTATCTTTATCAGAATCATTTAGCCCAATTAAATAATCAGAAACTTTATCTCTATATAATAACTTTCTTAAAAATTTTAATTCATATGTGTTAATTAATTGATTATCTATCCTACAATGGCTAGATTTTAAGATATCGAGAAGTAATAAATAATCATTTTTTTCTGTGTTTAAGTATAGAGAAATTAGTAGAAAAAAGTGCGAATAAGTGGATTTTTCAGGTAGATTACTCACTAAATTATCCACGTGTATATTCCACAATTTCAATGAGCTCTCAATTTTTTTTGCCAGTTCATAGGATTTTGTCTGTACAATTATATTATTTTTGCCCATCTCTAATTTTTCTCGGATAACAAGAGCTAGCATTTTAGCTTCTTCGTTTAGATTTTTTCCACGAATAATATTGAAATTTTTTAGTGGAGCCTGATAAAAATTTTCATTAATATTATTTAGTATTATGGAGGGTATGTGAAAGCCTATCTGCTTTGATTTAGAAACACCCTGAACTGAATCAATTGCTAAGTTATTTCTGTCTAAAAAATTATGTATGTGTATTTGGTGTAAATTTTTTATACTAGCACCTTTGTCAAAGCCCCTGATAAATATATAGGAATTTTTATACCTCACTAAATTGTCAATAAAGTGTTTTATGTAACTTACTTCTGTTTGGGGTAAAATAATAAAAATACAACTGTTGCTATTATGATTCCAATTTTTGATAATTTCCTCAGTAGCGTAGTTTAAGGAATTTGCTTTGAAAGTTGTATTTGTAGATTGCAAGTAGGCTTCTAATTCTGCAATAATTAGTAAAAATAATTTTTCAATTTTTGTACTTGGGATGATTTCTTTTTTGTAATATTGATAATAGTAATACTCATCGACACTTTTAGAAAGTTTATGCAAATCTATCGAATTTAAAAATTTTGTATCAAAGTCATTATTAATATTTTGATTTTTAATTGATTCTAAAATCAATGATATTAATATGTACATTTGATCATTTTTAAGAATTTGCTTTTTAATTAATTTAAGTTTAGCAATGTGAATGTTATTACAAAACCTATCAAATTCTAATATATTTTCATCTATAGCAGTAAAAGTTAAAACTTGAGGAAGAACTATTTTGTTATTGAAAAGTAGTAGTTTTTTTAAAAAGGCATTTTGTATTCTTTTATGAGGAAGAAGTATGAGATTATTTTGTGGATTTTCAAAATTATTCGAGACATCTAAAATCTTTTTTACAAATTGTTCTAAAAAATTATCACTAAAAGGAACATTAAATATTTTCCCCATGTTGTAGTTTATAATTTTTCACCTGATTTTAAATACACATGCCCCAATGTAATAATCTTAGAAAAGTTAGGTAGATTAATTACCCAAAATCCATCCTTATCTTCATCTATAATTTCCACTGGAACAAATTCAACAATACTATTGTTATTTACTACTTTAACTCCAGTAAAGCCATTTTTATCGATGCTAAGAGTGGATTGAGAGATTTTGTGTGCTTTAAAATCACCCACATGAACAAAAACTTTAACTAACTGGCCACTTTTTAACGCATTATCAAAATTTTCAGTGACAATTTCGGCAGTATATGTTTTTGTTAACTCATTCGCTATTTCACTTAATGAGGATACCTTAGGAATAGAGATTTTTTGACCATTAATAAAGATATAAGCACCAATGCTATTTTTAATTTGGTCAAATTGTTGATAGGGTATTTCAAATTTTATTTTTATTATCTGATTAGATGTGAATTTACCAACTTTAGAATTAATGCCAAGGTAATTACTTTTTTTAACGTTAATTTCATTAATAGTTCCATCGTAAGGAGCTCTAATAGTCGTGTTATCAAGATTTAACTGAGCTTGCTTTAATTGACCTTTTGCTTGATAAAACTGAGCTTTTGCATCAGCAATATTAGATTCAGAACCTAATCCTTTTTTTGAAAGTTTTAATGCAGATTCATAAAGTACTTCTTTGCTAACCAAGTTTTCTTTTGCTGAATTTAGCTTATCAAGATAATCTTTTTTTTCTAAATCAATAATAGGATCATTTTTTGCTAACTTCTGTCCTTCACTCGCCAAAATATCTGTTACTTTACCATCTACTTCATTAATCAAATCTATCTGATTTTTTGCTTCAATGGTACCAGCAAAGATCAAAATTTTAGGCATATCTAAGGCTTTTGAATCGACAATTTTATAGTTTAAATTTTTATGATTCTCAACATTGTTTACTTCAGATTTTTTTTCAGAAAATAATCCACTTAACATCCATGCGACTATCACCACAAAAAATACTATTATTGCCTTAAGGCTTATGGGAAACTTTTTAAATTTACTACCTAGCGTACTAAGCATAATGCACTAATCCATTAATTGTTTGAGATAAATAATCACATTATCTTATTTTTACACCAGTGTAAACCTGCCTTGGTCTTCCAATTTTCATATTAGGATCCTCTATCATTTCTTTCCATTGAGAAACCCATCCTGCTGTTCTCGCTAATGCAAAAAATACAGTAAACATCTGCGTTGAAATACCTAGTGCTCTATAAATAATTCCGGAATAAAAATCTACATTTGGGAACAATTTTTTTTCTTTAAAGTAATCATCTTTCAGTGCAATACTTTCAAGTTCAGTAGCTATATCAAGCAATTTATCACCTTTTATATTCAAATCAGATAACATTTCATGGCAATATCTTTTTAAAACGCTTGCTCTTGGGTCATAATTTTTATAAACTCTGTGTCCAAAACCCATAAGCCTAAAGGAATCATTTTTATCCTTTGCCTTGTCAATATATTTTGGAATATTTTCAGGTTCTCCAATTTCTTGTAGCATTTTAATTACCTCTTCATTAGCACCTCCATGAGCAGGTCCCCATAGTGATGCAATTCCAGCACTTACTACAGCAAATGGATTAGCTCCTGAGGATCCAGCTAACCTAACTGTTGAAGTAGAAGCGTTTTGCTCGTGATCAGCGTGTAAAATTAAAAGCTTATCTAATGCTCTGGCAACAACACTATTTACTTTATATTCTTCAGTAGGTACACCAAACATCATTTTTAGTAAATTTGAACTGAAGTCTAATTTATTATCTGGATAAATAAATGGTAATCCTACAGAATATTTGTATGCCATAGCTGCAAGTGTTGGGATTTTTGCGATAATTTTATGAATAGTTTCATCTCTTTGTTTTTCATCTCTAATATCTAGACTCTCATGATAAAATGCAGACAATGAACTGACCGTCCCAACCATTATAGCCATGGGGTGAGAATGCCTTGGAAATCCCCTAAAGAAAAAGTGCAACTGTTCATGCACCATAGTATGATGTCTTATAGAATTGATAAAGGTACTTTTTTCTGTTTGACTTGGTAATTCGCCATATAGAAGTAAATAACAAACGTCCATAAAGTCGTTTTTTTCTGCTAATTCAGTAATGTTATATCCTCTATGTTGCAACACTCCATTTTCCCCATCAATATAGGTTATTGATGAATCACAAGAAGCAGTTGACATAAAACCTGGGTCATAAGTAAAATATCCTGTGTTTTTATATAAATTTCTAACATCTATTGCTGAAGGTCCCTTTGTTCCATCTATAATTGGTAACTCTATCTCTTGCTCAATATTTGGCAACTTCAAAAGGGCTTTGTTTTGCTTGTTCATTTTAAACGACGGTATCATAAAAGTATGAACTGATGGTATACCTCTAACATTACTTTTTCAATACCTATTTTAGGATTTTTAGCCAAGATAATCCAATACCTTTTTAAGGTCGGATAAATCCATCTTTGCGAATACTGAATCATCACCATGTTTTACAAGAAATCTGCGTTTATTCTGATCATAACTCTTTAAAGGCCGTTGCATAAATGCAAAGCAAGGAAGATATGCAATAAATGGATTTAAAAAATTAGATTCATATAAAGAAGAACGATAAGTTTGGTATAAAAGCTGATAGAATAATAGGAATTCAAGAA
>NZ_JAJBJD010000120.1 GCF_021811875.1 Candidatus Bandiella numerosa
TATTATTCATATCTAGCTCTCTATCTCCTACTCCATATTCTCCATTCATTATTTTTTCTATTGTGTCCTCCTTTATTAACCAGCTAAATACTGCCTTAAAGTTATTTTTTGTTTTCTTTTCTCCCATTAGAAATTGGCTACTATTTATTTTGCATGCATATTCCCTCCAATTATTTAGATCTCCGCTAAATGCTGTTTTATAAAGATTTAATAATACTTCTTGGTTCATTTTATTACTATAAGCTTTAATTGGACTGATTGAATACTCAAATACTTTGTTCCAGATGTAAACCATTTTATTTACTATTTCTTTTTCATTAACATTTATAGGATTTTCTTCTATTTTTTCCTTTAAAGCATTTTCTAATTTAACATGATTCTTTTTATAAGAAGATTTATTTGTATAGTTATTCTTTGTTATTATGATCTGATGAAAATCGACAGATCGATTTGTTGTCCTTTCATCAAGTAAAATTACATTTGCAGAAATATTGGGCTTAATTTTTTTGGGTGCTAATTTAAAAACATTACTTGTATAGTTATTATTATTTGCATTAAATAAATTAATACCTTCTTCATTCTTTATATAGTGGCTTTTAGATTGTGTATTAATTAAGGAATTATATTTCTTTAAATCTATAGTGTACCATTTAGTGTGATTCCATTTTTTGGCATTAATTTTAACAGACTTAATTAAACCTAGCTCTTCTAGAGCTTTAATAGTTTTTCTTAATTTATACATAGATAAATAAGGAAATTGTTTTTTCCAAGAGGGGAGAGAATTGTATATCCATATGCCATTATGATTTGGTAAATATCTTCCACATTTAGAAACCCAGTAATTCATTTTATTTAAAAACAAGGCAGCTTCAATACCAACTATATTGGCTAAATTAGTGTCAAATATATTGCATGTCTTGTTAGGCATTTTTAGTTCATCGTTTGTATGTATGTTTATGGAGTTAAAATTCATATTCACCTCTCAATAAAAAGTCCCCCCGAGGGGACTGTTAAATTTATTGCATAATGAATACTTATATGGTATAGCTTGAATAATGAGTTACAAGTTACACTTCGTGCATTCACTATGCGGATTTGTAAGATAGATAGACCTTCTAGTAGTTGAAGCTTTTAGAAGGTCTTTTTTATTTAATTTCCATAAGCATCTCCTCTAATAATTTTTTAAATAAATCGGATATCTTTTCTTTATCTAATTTACCGCTAGATATTAAGAATGAGATATTTCTTGGAAAATGTATGGATGGTATAGAATTGTTATCGTTCCTCCAAGTGTATAAATGTCTCCCATTATGAGAGTAAATTTTTTCACTTGAGGGGATGCTTTCTACCTGATTAACGTATTTATTAACAAGAGTAGTTAACTTATTTTTACCAATTGTCCCTTCTGCAATTTGCTGCGCATACTTCAATATACCTTCTATATATTTATTACCTTTAATACTTAATTGTTTTATTTGTTCTGCAGTACCAGAGCTTATTTTAGTCATATCTTTTAGAGCTTCCTGTATTTGCAGTGGTATTTTGCTAAATGATAATAATCTAGAAACTTGTTGTTTGCTTATTTTTAATTTATCTACTAAATCTGACTGACTCAATATATTTTTTTCAATTAGTTTTGCATAACTCATTCCTTTAGCATAATCAGATAGCGCTGATCTGTTAGAATTTTCTGATATTTGTACTAGAGCCGCCTCATTATCTGATAAATTTCGCACCAATACTTTAAGAGGAAGATATGCTTTTTGTGCTGCTCTCCATCTTCTTTCCCCTGCAATTAATTCATATTGAAAATTGCTATCATTAGGTAGTTTTCTTACTATACATGGGATCTGCTGTCCCATAGATAAAAACTCTTCTGCTAATGCATCTATATCACCTAATTCATTTTCTGGTCTGTCATGAAATTCCCAATTTTTAATGACATAAGGATCTATCTCTATTACCATGTCTTTGTGATGTGAAACAATAGAAATTGGATCTTGATTAACAACTAATTCTTGCTCTAGTGATTCACCCTCTGGGTTGTAAGGTCTATATTCTCTTTTTTTAAATATTTTTTTCTTACTTGTTTGTAAATCTTCTATTTTAGGCATATTTTATTTATTTTTTATAACTTTAATTCCAAGTAACTCTTTAGTTAATAGATCAAAATCATCTTTGGCAGTAGATTTTTTTACCGAACTGAATAGATTGAGTTTTTCATCAATTACATTTGGTATTTCCTGACTTTGTCTTACTGCTGTGTTTAGTGTGTTACCACTTTCAGATTCATCATTAAATACGGTTTGTAAGGTTTTATCAGATAATATTGTGTTACCACTAAACTTATTTAAAAATATTTTGTAATGAAGGTCTTTTTTATATTGTTTTTTGATGTTTTTGATCTCGTCTTTTAAAATTTGCAGACCTTTAGCGCTAAATCTATCTGGATTAAGAGGAATTAACATAACATCAACATATAAGGAAGCTGCAGTGACAGAATGTCCAATCATTGGAGGGCAATCCAAGAATATAAAATCATAATTATGTTCTATTCTTTCTAATATATTATTAAATACATTATGAAGAGGTGCTCTTGTTAAGGCTAATTTACTATCTAATGTAACGTTTTCAATTCTACTTGGAATAAGATCTATCCCATTTTCAGCCTTAATTATGGCATCTTCTATTCTTACATTCTCCTCAATAACATCAATCATAGTTGGTATTTCTTCTGGATTTATATTAAATGCATCTGTTAAGTTACCTTGTGGATCTAAATCTATTGCTAAAATTTTTGCTCCATATAAACTAGCAGCACAGCTAACGTTATGCATTGCTGTTGTTTTACCTGTCCCACCTTTTACTATTTGAAAAGCTACTTTTTTTTTATTGAAACTCAGATTAAATAGTTTTTGTGCGATACTATGAGTGATATACGATTTATTCCCTATCTTGGGACATTTAATATCCAGAGATTTTAGCTGTTTATGTATAGCCTGTATACTTACTCCTAGTAACTCTGCTGCTACAGTAGCAGGCATCTTAGGCTGTGATATTTTTATGTCCATTAACATTGATTAATATAAGTTCATCTAAACCTATTTATTAAAGCAAAACATCAACCATGTCAATATAGAGATGCGGATATTTATTAAAAAGATAGTCAGATGATTTATAAAGTTATTAGTAATGAATCCATTTTATTTAAAAAGATTCAATTATAATATTTCAGTGTTAGTTGATAGATGTATGAACGGAAGCATAAATATTAGATAGCGTTAAGCAACTTTTAGAATCAACTCATTGTCAATATTTGCTTCATAAAGATTCCACTCATTAGAGGAGATAGTCGCTTTAATCTGCAAAACATTGTGTGCATTCT
>NZ_JAJBJD010000121.1 GCF_021811875.1 Candidatus Bandiella numerosa
TGAATTAGTATAGAGCAACTCTAAAAATCTAAATTTAAATTAACAAAAAAACTTAAGTGGTAGTGCCTAGAAAAAAATAAACCCCAGGAATATTGCGCTGTCTAGCGAAAAAGTGCATGAAGTCAGGTGAAATAACGCGACTTTATGTTAATTTTTCATTAACAACTTTTAGTATGTTATTTTTTTTGATTTATATATAAAATAGTTTTCATTCTGTCAATTTTACCCAACAATGCCATGCGTTAAAAATTGATGTACTTGAAAAATAAAAACGCTTATATTGATTTTATTAATTTTTATAATCTTTTTAAAAGTGAAATTATCCCTAAATACTCTTTATAGTAGATTTTTATTAATGATTTTATTACCTATTATTATCATACAGATAGTCACGATAGTTATTTTTTATGAGAGGCATTGGGAAAATGTTTCAGGTAATATGCAAAATTTTTTAATTAACGATATAAACACAATAGTAAATTTTTATATTAAATATAAAAATAGCAATAATGAAGTTATTACTGATCTAAATTCCTTAGGATTCAAGACAGCATTATTGATCGACAAACCGAAACTTTCAGAAGGTCTTAGTGATTCATACATATCAAGTATTGCAACAAAAATTAGTAACTCTATAAAATATAAAACTCAACTATTTTACATAGATGATATGTCAAATATCAGAGGGTTAATATATTTACCAAATTCTCAGGTATTACAGATAGATTTTTCAACAAAGAGAATTAAAAACCAAACAACTTATATATTTGTTATATGGATTTTAACTACTTCAATACTTTTTGGTTTGATTTCATTATTTTTTATGAAAAATCAGGTTAAATCAATTATTAACCTTGATAAAGCAGCTATGGATTTTGGTCAGGGCAAAATATATCATTTTAAACCCTCTGGTGCTAAGGAGATTAGATCATTAGGATTATCCTTTTTAAGAATGCGTAAAAAAATTTTAAAACAAATAAAAAATAGAACCGAATTACTGGCACATATAGCGCATGATTTAAGAACTCCCTTAACAAGAATTAAGTTACAATTATCTTTAATAAACGAAAATAACGATATTAAAAACATACATGATAATATTAAAAAAATTGAAGACATGATTAATAGTTATTTAATTTTTGCAAAGGAAGAGGGGAACGAAGAAAATAGGCAATGCAATTTAACAGATATAATTAACAATATAATAAATCTACTGAACGATGATAGAATAACTTTTGATAATAGATTAAAAGAAAATCACCATCTCCTTTTTTTAAAAGTAGATGCCATTGATAGAGCCATTACAAATGTAGTTGAGAATGCTTTAAAATATTGTCTTTCTATGGTTAGAATGAATTTATTAAAAGTTAATGACCAAATTTTGATTCAGATTGAAGATGATGGTCAGGGGATTGGTGAGAAAGATTATAAAAAAGCCTTAGAACCGTTCAATCAATTAGGTATTAATGAAAAGCAAGGATACGGTTTAGGGCTGGCGATAACAAAAAATATAATTAATGCTCATGGAGGAGATATTGTGCTTGATAAAAGTAAAATGGGTGGATTAAAAGTAACAATTAAATTACCAATTTAACAATGCAAAAGCATAAAAAATTATTATTATGCATACTTGATGGATGGGGATATTCTTCTAAAAAAGATTTCAATGCAATATACTCTGCCAATACACCATGTATGGATTATTTATTATCTAACTTCCCTGCATCTAAAATCAAAACTTGCGGTGAAAGTGTTGGGTTACCACCATTACAAATGGGAAATTCTGAAGTTGGTCATATGACTATTGGTGCAGGGCGAGTAATACCTCAAGATTTACTGAGAATAAATAGTATGATTAAGGATTATACATTACTAAAAAATAACTCTACAGTAAAGAATCTGATTATGAAAACTTCCAATAAAACTTGTCATATATTAGGAATGATTTCAGATGGAGGTGTTCATTCACATATAGAGCACATAATTAATTTTGCAAAATTTTTAACTGATAATAATATAAAAGTCATATTGCATGCTTTTACCGACGGTAGAGATACATCCCCTAAAAAAGCTCAAGAATATATAAGTGAATTAATAAAAAACAATATTGAAATAGCATCTATAAGTGGCAGATATTATGCCATGGATAGAGATAATAGATGGGATAGAACTAAATTATCATACGACGCTATTACTTTTGACGGCGATTGTTGCTTTGAAGATCCAAATTATTATATTGAAAAAAATTATAATGAAGGTATTACAGATGAATTTATAATTCCTGCATATAATAAGTATTGCGATAAAATTGAAAGTGGTGATTCATTATTATTTTTAAATTTTAGAGCCGATAGAATCAGGCAAATCACCGAGTCACTTATATCAAAAAATTTTAATCATTTTGAAACAAAAAATTTAGACTTTTCATATGTTGCTTCACTAGTTGAATATTCATCTGAATTTAAAAAAACTATGGATGCAATAATTTCTCCTATGCAAATTAAAAATGATTTAGGCGAATATTTATCGAACAACAATTTAAAGCAACTCAGGATAGCTGAAACAGAGAAATATGCACATGTTACATATTTTTTTAATTACGGCAGAGAGAATAGATTAAACGGTGAAGAATGGTTATTAGTCCCCTCTCCTAAAGTTAAAACATACGATCTTAAACCAGAAATGTCTGCATATGAAATCACCGATAAGCTAATTGCTTCAATAATGAGTAATAAATTTAATTTTCTCTGTGTTAATTATGCTAATGCAGATATGGTAGGTCACACCGGTAATATGGATGCAAGTATTATAGCATGCGCAACTATTGATAAGTGCGTAGAAAAACTTTTAAAAGTATGTAAAAAATATGATATCGAGTTACTTATAACTGCAGACCATGGCAATGCTGAAGAAATGATGGAGAAAGATAGTGGACAGGTTAAAACATCACACACATTAAATGATGTACCTTTAATATATTTTGGCAAGAAAAAAATTAAACTACAAAATGGAGAATTATCAGATATAGCACCAACTATATTGGATTTATTAGAAATACCAAAACCAGTAGAAATGTCGGGAAAATCACTAATAAAATCAGCATAATAATCATTCTTATAGGGCCAGTGATGTGACCCCCTGATATTGAAGTTCTTAACCAGTCTGGAAGACTAGTTGCAAATTCAATATCTACTGCAACTCATCAATTTTACCAAGATTATTAAAAAATATAAATTAAGACCATTGCATAATAGGCAGAAAGAAACATATATGATAGAATGAAAAGATAAGTACATACGAAAGAGGAGGCAAAATGTCATTTTTAGTAAGAGAAGCAGAAGAACGTATAGAGAAGAGT
>NZ_JAJBJD010000122.1 GCF_021811875.1 Candidatus Bandiella numerosa
GATCTGTAATAATTACTTTCTCTGCATTTGCAACATATTATTTCTGACATATACTAACCTTATTTGTGTTATTGTGCATATCATATCAGCTTTCTCAATTGTATGCTATATTTGTTTAGCAATGCCTAGTAATTTTTGTTATTATAAATAACAAAAAAAAATAAGTTTTTATTGAAAGCACATTGTTAATTAAATGAATATTGGGTTTGGCATAAAAATCACTTGACTAGATGGGAAGTTATAAATATTATCTGCTGACCACATTGTTTTAATTTTATAAATATTTGTAATGCCAACGATAAGTCAATTAGTTAGAAATCCTAGGAAATCTAAGGTGCCTAAGAATAAGGTTCCAGCTTTGCAAGGTTGTCCTCAAAAAAGAGGTGTTTGTGCTAGGGTGTATACTACTACTCCAAGAAAGCCGAACTCAGCTATGAGAAAGGTTGCCAGAGTAAAGCTTACTAATGGATATGAAGTAACTAGTTATATACCTGGTGAAGGTCATAATCTTCAAGAGCACTCTGTGATATTGATTAGAGGTGGTAGAGTAAAAGATTTGCCAGGCGTTAGGTATCACACGATTAGAGGTGCTTTAGATACTCAAGGTGTTCAAAAGAGGAAGCAGTGTAGGTCTAAATATGGAACAAAAAAACCTAAATCGTAAATAATATGTCAAGACGTAGAGCTGCAGAAATAAAGAGTGTTACTCCTGATGCAAATTACAAAAGCGTAGTAATTGCGAAGTTCATAAATTATTTAATGTATGACGGCAAAAAATCAAAAGCTGAAAAAATTGTTTATGAAGCTATTGAAAATCTTTCTAATAAAGTAAAGAAGGAGCCAATTGAAGCTTTTGAAGAAATTGTGGATAATTTAAGGCCCGCAATAGAGGTGAAATCAAGAAGAGTTGGTGGAGCAACTTATCAAGTTCCTATGGAAGTTAGGTCTTCCAGATCATTATCTTTAGCTTTGAAGTGGCTCGCAAATGCTGCGAGATCAAGAAAGTCTGAGAAAACTATGGTTCATAGACTTTCTGGTGAGCTTGTGGATGCCTATAATAAAAAGGGAATGGCATACAAGAAAAAAGAAGATACTCATAAAATGGCTGAATCTAATAAGGCATTTTCTCATTATAGGTGGTAATCATGAGTAATAGAGAAACTAAGATAGAAGATTACAGAAATATTGGTATAATGGCGCACATTGACGCTGGAAAGACTACCACTACGGAAAGGATACTTTATTATACTGGTAAATCTCATAAGATAGGTGAGGTTCATGAAGGTAATGCTACTATGGATTGGATGGAGCAGGAGCAGGAGCGTGGTATAACAATAACCTCTGCTGCTACTACTTGTTTTTGGAAAAGTAAAAGTGGTCATCAATGTAGGATTAACATCATTGATACTCCAGGTCACGTAGATTTTACAATTGAAGTAGAGAGGTCGTTAAGAGTTCTTGATGGTGCTATAGCTGTTTTTGATGGAGTTGCAGGTGTTGAGCCGCAATCAGAAACGGTATGGAGACAAGCCGATAAATATAACGTTCCAAGAATGTGCTTTGTTAATAAAATGGATAGGACTGGAGCTGATTTTTATAGATGTGTTGATATGATAGTCAACAGATTAGGTGCTAAACCTGCAGTCATGCAATTGCCAATTGGTGCAGAAGATGAGTTTTTAGGGGTTGTGGATTTGATATCAAATCAATCTATAACATGGAAAGATGATAAATTGGGAGCAGAGTATGAATATGGTGAAATTCCGGATGATTTGAAGGATAAGGCTGAAGAGTATAGAGCTGGTCTAATTGAGCTTGTAGTAGAGTCTGACGATGAATTGATGGAAAAATATTTGTCGGGCAAAAGCTTAACTATAGAAGAAATTAGGATTTGTGTTCGTAAAGGCGTTTTAAAGGGTTTGTTTATACCAGTTTTTTGTGGTTCAGCTTTTAAAAATAAGGGCGTGCAACCTTTATTGGATGCAGTGGTTGATTATCTTCCAAGTCCTGTGGATATTCATGCTGCAAAAGGGATGAAAGTATCAAATGATGAAGAAGTTGAAGTTAGGCCTTCAGATAGTAGTAAGTTATGTGCGCTTGCTTTTAAAGTTATGAACGATCCATTTGTTGGTACATTAACATTTGTTAGAATCTATTCAGGTATGCTAAAATCTGGTGTTACCGTGCAAAATACCACCAAGGATAAAAAAGAGCGTGTTGGACGTATGTTGTTAATGCATGCAAATAATAGAGAAGATGTGAAAGAGTGTTTTTCTGGTGATATAGTTGCTATTGCTGGATTGAAGGCTACAACTACTGGCGATACTCTTTGTGAGATAGGTAATGATATAATTTTGGAAAAAATGGAATTTCCTGAGCCAGTCATTGAAGTCGCGATAGAGCCAAAAACTACGCAAGATCAAGAGAAAATGTCGGTAGCAATAGCTAGATTAGTTGCTGAAGATCCTTCTTTAAGAGTAAGTACTGATTCTGAAACAAATCAGACAAAGCTTGCTGGTATGGGAGAGCTTCATTTAGAAATTATAGTTGATAGAATGAAGAGAGAGTTTAAAGTTGATGCCAATATTGGTGCTCCTCAAGTTGCTTATAGAGAGACTATTGGTGGTTCTTATGAAATTGATTATACTCATAAGAAGCAATCAGGTGGTGCTGGTCAATTTGCCAGAGTTAAAATTTTGTTTGAAAAAGCTGAGCCAGGCGATGGTTATCAATTTGTTAACAAGATTATTGGTGGTAATATACCTAAAGAATATATCCCAGCGGTTGAAAAGGGTATAGAGCAAATTAGTAAGACTGGTGTTCTTGCGGGGTATCCGCTTATAGATTTTAAGGCCACTTTGCTTGATGGAGCGTATCATGATGTTGATTCTAGTGCTTTAGCATTTGAGATTGCAGCCAAAGCTGCGTTTAGAGAAGGTATGAAAAAGGCGTCGCCGGTTTTGCTAGAGCCAATTATGGATGTTGAAGTTATCACTCCAGATGATTATATTGGAGATGTTATAGGGCATTTAAATAGTATTCGTGGACAGGTTCTAGGTATGGAGCCAAGGGGTAATGCGCAAGTTATTAGAGCTAAAGTTCCTTTAGCGACAATGTTTGGCTATGTTAATACTTTGAGATCTATGACTCAAGGTAGAGCTCAATATAGTATGCAATTTGCTAACTATGAAAGAGTTTCTCAGCATATTGCAAACGAAATTATTAACCAAGAAAAATAAAAAAGGAGAACGAAAAAATGGCAGAAGGAAAATTTGAGAGAACTAAACCGCACGTAAACACAGGGACGATAGGGCATGTGGACCATGGGAAGACGACGTTAACGGCGGCGATA
>NZ_JAJBJD010000123.1 GCF_021811875.1 Candidatus Bandiella numerosa
TACTACCAAGTTTCTGTTCGTCTCAGCCTTACTTTGCCGTCAGCTTCCTTCCGCCAACTCCTCACGAAGTTAACCTTGCCTCAGCTAATGGACAGCTCTATATCAGCCCATGAGGGACTTGAACCCTTTACTCTTACATCATGCACGGCGCACATTATTTTCATTCTGACTAATTTTAGTAGATGTGCTAGTAGTAGGCGCACTTATATTTTGCAATATTTTATCAAAATTGGCACCAGTATCATGACTACCACTCGGTGAATTTAAACAAGCCTTTTGCGCACTATGTGCGTTTGAGCTTAGTCGGTTAATTTGTATAGATGCTTCTGCCATTTATATTTACATTATTAGTGCATACAATCTATGAGCAATTAACATGCCAAATTTAAATGCTGAAATTAATTTTATCTTTCTCAATTGACAATACATTCTTGAAACCAAGCTTTTTGAATTTTGCTTTTAAAAGATAAATATGTGTTTCAATAGTTAATGTTTCTGAAGTAATATCGTATCCCCATAATTTATCAAGAACCTCGATTTTGTTAACAGTAAAAATTGGACTTTTTAAAATAAAATTTAGCAAGCCAGCTTCTTTTTCGGTCAATTTAACAGTTTTTTCATCATTATTAATTAATAATCTCTCATTGTAGAAAAAAGAAAATTTATCGGGAAATATATAATTATTTATTTTTGCTAAGCATTTAATAATAAGAAGATTTAAACATGAGATATGAAAAGGTTTTGTTAAATCTGCGCCCCCTGCTTTTGATATAGAAATGCAAATTTTATATTGATTATTAAAGCTCGCAACCTCTTCTAGTATACAAATCCTACCTTCTTCCTCTAATTGTTTTTTGTCCTGTGTTGTTACAATCTTTAAGCTTTGATACATCTGTAAATTTCTTAAAGCTTGCTCTAAGTAAGTATTTTTACTAAATATTACTATCATTAATATTATATATTAATCTCATATCAAACTTAAAAATCAATTTGCGCCACCCTTTTGAGCTTTTGAACTGAATTTACCTATATTGCTTGCAAATTGCTCTAGTACACCAATTTCATTTCCTTTTATCACGATTTGATCTGAATCATAATTCAAAACATTTGCATCTTTTGAATCATATACTGTTATTTTTTTGATTATATTTTTTGCATCCAGTTCTATGGCGACAATTTTTTGTTCCTTTAATTTTGGATAAAAAAATGCAACTTGTTCATATTGGCCTTCCATATAATAATAAATCTTTGGACCAAAACTTGATTTAGTGGTAGGTTCTCCTAAAGCATTTAGAAGATTTTGCTCAGAAGTTTGATTGATTTTTATAGTATCCAGCTTTTCCTTACTTAAAAAATAGCCTACTCTTTCCGTTTTTTTACCACATGATATCAATATAGCTGACAAGATTAATATCACAGCTAACTTAGTAGTTTTATTTTTCATAATTTTCTCACTGTTTTCTTTTTTATTCTTTGATTTTCTTCTCTTAAGATTTGCTCTCAAAGCTTCAGATAGCCTTTTTATTTTTTGATCATCTTTCAGATTTTTCATGAAATATTGTTCTTATATTTATTATTTACCATATTTTCAAATTTTCTTAAATTTCTTTCGTCCAAATTACTTACTTTCTTCATCATTTTTTGCATTTCTAAAAACTGTTTCAACAATTTATTAATATCTTGAACAGTAACCCCAGCTCCCTTGGCAACTCTATTCTTCCTTGATGCATTCATTATTTTGGGGTACATTTTCTCTTTTTTTGTCATAGAGTCTATTATTGCCTCTTGTCTGATTATAACACTTTTATCAAATTTATCTGAACCCAAAGCTTGCTTAATTCCCTTAAAACCAGGTAGCATACCCATAATTGAAGATATTCCCCCCATTTTTTTTAAATTACCGAGCTGTTTCTTTAAATCTTCCATATCGAATTTGCCCTTTTGCATTTTTCTAGCTAGCTGTTCTACGTCCTCTTCATTTACTGCATCTATAGCTTTTTCAACTAAAGTAACAACATCTCCCATATCAAGAATTCTAGATGCAATTCTTTCAGGATAAAATTTTTCCAAATCAGATATTTTTTCTCCATGCCCGATAAATTTGATAGGGCATCCTGTGATATATTTTATGCTTAGTGCCGCTCCACCCCTTGAATCACCATCAATCCTAGTCAATACAATCCCCGTTAAATTTACTGAATCGTGAAATTGCTTAGCACTGCTTACCGCATCTTGTCCCGCCATAGAATCTGCTACTAATAAGGTTTCAATAGGACTAGTAACACGTTTTATAGAAATGATTTCATCTATTAATTTTTCATCAGTGTGCAATCTACCTGCCGTATCCAGAATTATTAGGTCATATAATCCTGCTTTACCTTCTTGTAGTGCTCTTTTAGCAACATCCAGAGGAAATTGTTCATAAATAATAGGAAGAGTATCAATGGAGACTTGCTTACCAAGTGTCTCAAGTTGTTCTTGAGCAGCTGGTCTATATGTATCCAATGATGCAAGCAATACTTTCTTCTTTAATTTTTTTCTTAGATATACTGCTAACTTAACAGCTGTTGTTGTCTTACCCACACCTTGTAATCCAACTAACATTATCACCGCAGGGGGCGACACTTTCAAGTTAATATCTTGCTCGTCCGTTCCTAAAATGTTTTTTAATTCATCATGAACAATCTTCACTATCATTTGCCCAGGCGTTACACTATTAACAACCTCCTGTCCAATGGCTTTATTTTTTACATTTTTTATAAACTCTTTAGTTACGCTTAGTGCAACATCAGCCTCGAGCATAGATATTCTTATTTCACGCAGAGCCCCTTCTAAATCATCTTCTGATATGGTTCCTTTGCGCTTAATTTTATCAAGAGCTTTTATAAAATTTTCACTTAAAGAAGCAAACATCGCGTATTTATTATTTCATTCTGACAAATATAGCGACGAATATAATGCTTTGCAAAACACAAGTAAACAAAATAATAATTTCAAATTACTCAATTACTTCTTATAGTAGTAAATAAAACTACTAGTTGCGTATTCTATTTATACGTGCTACCATAAGACAAAGTAGCTGAATCGAGTGAGTGCACATCTAGCGCATCCTTATCATCAAGCAAACCTTCCCACTACTCATTAGGATGCGATAGAAGTGCAAAATGTATTATTAAGACCATTGCATAATAAGCAGAAAGAAACATATATGAAAGGCCGTTGCATAAATGCAAAGCAAGGAAGATATGCAATAAATGGATTTAAAAAATTAGATTCATATAAAGAAGAACGATAAGTTTGGTATAAAAGCTGATAGAATAATAGGAATTCAAGAAAG
>NZ_JAJBJD010000124.1 GCF_021811875.1 Candidatus Bandiella numerosa
CTTTCTTGAATTCCTATTATTCTATCAGCTTTTATACCAAACTTATCGTTCTTCTTTATATGAATCTAATTTTTTAAATCCATTTATTGCATATCTTCCTTGCTTTGCATTTATGCAACGGCCTTAATAATGGAAATAGATATATCTCGCTCTTCCCTACTTATGCTGATTCATATTAACAATAGACCACATTCAACATTTGCTGGACTTACTCCAGAAGAGGTTTACTACGGAGGTAATTCTAATGCGTTAAAGCCAAAGAATAACAAGTTTGCAGCTTAATTTTAAACATGGAATTTATCCTTAAATCTGCTGCATTACTGCCAACCGTCTAGGACCACCTTTTATTTTATAAAACCCCTGACCCGTTTAGTTTTACTACCTTAACTGTTTATCAATATCTAGCTTAAATCTATCTTTCACTCTGTTCCTCATCTGTATCTTCTGAATCATTGATTATTTCCTGTTCTTCATTTTCTAATATGTCAAATATTGAATTTGTACCAATATCAAATGATTGTGGCAGTGATTCAATATTCTCATTTAGCTTTGTATTTAATTGGCTATCAGCATAAATTGACTCAGAGGCAGTATCTTTAAAATTTTCAAGTATATATTTTTTACCTTCTATAAAATCTTTTTCCTCAGTTATATTGCCTGTTTCTTGATCAATATAATTTTTGCTAATTGAAATTGGCACTTCAAATTCTCGGTTGGGAATGAATTTTGAGTTTTTAAAAAAATCAACAAAAATTGGTAATGCTACATTAGAACCTGTTGCATGTTTTCCCATACTTTTAGGTATATCATAACCCACGAACACGCCAACAGTTATATCTGGTGTCAGACCAATAAACCAGGTATCAAAACTATCATTTGTTGTTCCAGTTTTACCTGCAACAGTTCGTTGTAAAACCTTAGCTCTTTGGGCTGAACCCCTTTGTACAGTACCTTCTAGCAATGAAAGGATTTGGTAATTACTTCCATCGTCAGTTACTTTTTTACCCAGAAATCCAATTTCAGGGCCATATTTTTCTTCATTTGTTTTTGTATGTATAGACGAAGGAGTGTCATCTTTGTAATATAGGTCTTTAGGTGAATATAATAATTCCCCATTCCGATTGTAGACACTGTCTATTAATTTTGGTTGTTTCATCACACCATTATTCCCAATACTTGCATATGCATTAGTCATTTTTAGTAAGGTGGTTTCATATGCTCCCAGTGCAATTGAATAATTTGGCTTGATATTTGAATTATAAATTAGATACCTCTTCGCTACATCAGTAAGTTTTTCTAAGCCCATTCCCAATACTAATCTTAATGTAGATAAGTTTCTAGATTTCTCAAATGAAGTTCTTATTGTGATTAACCCGTAGTATTTATCTGAATGATTTTTTGGTTTCCAAATGGGCAATCCTTTACCCAAATCTATCTCAAGTGGTTCATCTAAAACTAATGTATTAGGCGGTATGTTTTGCTCAAAAGCAGCAAGATATAAAAATGTTTTGAAAGCTGAACCTGGTTGTCTTTGAGCTTGAATGACCCTATCAAATTTACTTTGCTTATAATCATACCCACCAACTAGTGCTAGAATTTTACCAGATATGTTTTCTATAACTACCATCCCACCATTAACTTCTGGTATTTGTTCTAATGCGTACTGTCCCTTAGTGACTTCATCAATCAATATGACATCTCCGATTTTAAATTTTTGTTTCAATTGAGTTGCTAAGGATATATTGTTATTTAATATCCACTCATAGGATGATTTTGTTAATTTAATTTCCTTTGAATTTTGTAATATCACATTAAGGCTATCTTTATTTATCTTTGAAACGGCTCCAAGCAAATAGTTATCATGATAATTATCATTGGCGATCTTTTTTAAATTTGTAGCAACATCATTATTTATTTCAATTTTTGCTAATGCCCCTCTCCAACCTCTTTTTTTATCATAATTTTTTAATCCATTTCTTAATGAATTTTGCGCATTGACCTGCAAGTCTAAATTAATGTTAGTATTGACTATCAATCCTTTTGAATAAACACTCCTCTCATCGAACAAATCAATCAATTCCGATTTGACTGCACCTGTGTAATAATTTTCGTATTTATTATTTCTAATGGGAGAGTCACTTAATTGTATTGGAGAATTTATTGCGTCTACTCTTTCTTTGAAAGATATAAATCCCTCTTCCTCCATTCTTTGTATTGCCCAATTTCTACGTTGTAAAGCTCGATCATAATTTTTATACGGGTTTAAGGTAGAAGGAGCTTTTGGTAATGAGGCGAGTAATGCAGCTTCTTCAATATTAATATCAGCTAGACTTTTGCCAAAATAATTATGGGAAGCAACATAAATTCCATAGGAATGGTGCCCTAAGTATATTTGATTTAAGTATATTTCTAATATTTTTTCTTTAGTAAATGCCTTGCTAACTCTATATGCTAAGATCGCTTCCTTTAACTTTCTAACAAAACTTCTTTCATTAGTTAGGAAAAATCCTTTAACTACCTGTTGGGTAATAGTGGAACCACCTACCAACCTTTTGTTTCTTCCAATATTTAAAATATTTTGTATGGACGCTCGTAAAATGCTCGTTAAATCTATTCCTTGATGTTCAAAAAAATTCTTGTCCTCAACAGCAATAAAAGCATTTATAATAATTTTTGGTACATCATCATACCTGACATATACTCTTTTTTCCAATGCGTATTCATCTAAGATTTCGCCATTTGAATCATATAATCTAGTTATTCCTGAAGGCATGTAATTTGCAAGCTCCTCGTAATCTGGGATATCTTGGAAAAAACTGGCAAATAATAATAGACTTAAAAATCCAAGTGCAACTATAAATGCAAAAATAACAGAAAATATAAAAAAAATTTTATTGGTAAATTTACTCATCAAAAAATATAAATACTCTAGTGTATGTTTTTACCATTTCTTTTTTAATTTTAAAGGAAAATTTGATTTTAGTGAAATTTAATTTTTACACTTCTAGAGCATCCTAATGAGTAGTGGGAAGGTTTGCTTGATGATAAGGATGCGCTAAACGTATTGTCACCTATTAAACTACTTTATTTCAAGCTAACATATATAATTCTTATGCGCAACCAATAGTTTTATTTTCCACCATAAGAAGTGCGATCTGCACCCAAAACGGCACCGTCAAGTTAATGGAAATATGGCCGCAACACAACCCTGACCCTTAAATTTTAGGCAGCAGCTATCTCTTGGATAGCTTCATCCCAAATAAATTTAGCTTTTTGAAAATTCTCTCTTTG
>NZ_JAJBJD010000125.1 GCF_021811875.1 Candidatus Bandiella numerosa
GTTGTTTAGATATTTGTTCTGCCTAATTTCTATTTGGTCTTCTTTAGATAATGGCTTATTGATTGAATTTAAAGCAGCAGTATTAGAGCCACTTTTGTCTATATTAACCTTTGTAGGCTGGCCACTAAATTTGATTGCCTTCTTGAAAACGCTTTAGCAGCCTTTTTATCTCTTTTTGCTCTTAGCATAAAATCTATAGTATCTCCGTATTTATCAACTGCTCTATATAAATAGACCCATATACCTTTAACCTTGATATAGGTCTCGTCCATTCTCCAGCTACCATTGACTGGATTTTTTCTTTTTCTAAATCTTCCTTCAAGTATTGGCATAAACTTTATCACCCATCTTTGCAAAGTAGCGTGATCTATGTTCAGACCCCTTAATCCACCTATTTCTTCTATCTCTTTATAGCTTAATGACTATCTTCCCTTCATGTACAGAGATACCATTATTATTGCTGGACCATATTCGTGATTCTTGAAATATTTCATTATTTTTGGATCTACTTTAAACTTTATTACCAGCAACTATTTCTTTCAGAATATCAAAGATTCTTATCCCTTTCAACAGATGCGACAGAACCCACTTTAGTGGGTGAGCGAGGAGTGAAACTCAGTGGTGGTCAACGTCAAAGAATAGCAATTGCTCGTGCAATTCTAAAAAATGCACCAATTTTAATTTTAGATGAGGCAACTTCGAGCCTTGATTCACAAACTGAATATGAAATTCAGAAATCTATAAATGTAATGCTTGAACAAAATAGTGCAACAGTTATCGCAATAGCACATCGCCTTTCAACAATCAAACATTTGGATAGAATCATTGTTATAGATGGCGGTCAGATTATTGAGGATGGCTCATTTCAGGATTTACTTACAAAAAATAATGGAAAGTTTAAGATAATGTGGGATAGTCATGTTAATGGGATGCTGATTTAATCCTCTGAGATTTGGCCCAATATTACTGAGAAAAAGGAAGCTCCAAAAGATACAAAAAACTTTGAGGATGAAGAAGATAAGTACGAAAAATATTTTCATGAAAATATTAAATAGCATATTGGACTTGTTGTAATTTGAATGTTATTGTATTAGAATGACAGAATGTTATTACAATTTGGATATTACGTGGTAAGAATTTTTATTAGCTGCTTTATTTTAATTTTTTTAAACATAGATTTACATGCAAGATGGGCAACTTTACAGGATTCATCTATAAGAGTAATTAAATCTAATATCAATATCTTAGTTAATAAAGATTATACTTATGAATCGACCATAGAATTTTTAGATGAAATATTAAAAGAGCAAGGTAGAGAAAATTACTCTAAATATACTTTTCAGTATGATGTTAAACGAGAAAAAATAGATATTTTGGAAGCTTATACAATTTTTGAAAATAAAAAATATATTGTTAATCAAAGTGAAATAGAAAATAAACCACTTGCAAGTGAGGCTAATGCCCTTGCAGAGTATGGGCAAATATCTATTGCATTCCCAAAAGTAGTAGTGGGTGCCAAAATATACCTTAAATATAGGAAAAAAGTAATAAATCCGTCTCCACCAGAATATTTCGATTATTTCCTTTCATTCGGCGAAGGTGGTTATTCAGAAAATGATAATGTAACAATAAATTCCGCAATTCCACTATATAGTTATGTTAATGATCCAAATAAGGTGCTCGAGATTAAAAGCGAGAATGAAAAAAATCAATCTACCAAAAAACTTATTATTAATCAAAAAGAACCATTTACTAGTGACTTAGTTGATGAGCCTAGTAGTGGAGATATTAACCTTAAATACCTTACCTGGGTTGCTATAACAAGTGAAGATACATGGCAAGGAATGCACAAAAAATTTATTGATAAATACTCAAAAGTAATGAATCAGAAGTTACCTAGCGATTTTGAAAAAATTTATGAAAGGGCTAAGCAACAAAAAAGTGAGATTGAACAGATAAATTACATTACACGTAGCTTAAATGACCAAATACAATATTTAATGGACAGACGCACTGTCTCTGGCAATGTCTTCCCCAGAGATTTAGAGGAGGTTGCTAAAACTCAATATGGTGATTGTAAGGATTTTTCATTTGTAACGGGCGCAATACTTAAAAAACTTGGATATAACGTAGACATTGCTGCAGTTTACAGAGGTGAAATTTACCCAGAATTTAAATCTCCTATTCCAGGGTTGATTTTTAATCATATGATGCTTAAGGTAACTGGTAAAAGCGGCAATGTATATTGGTTGGGTCCTACTAATTTTCAAAGTATGGCAAATGGCATATTTCCAGATGTTGCAGATAGGATGGCTTTAGTGATTTCTGATAAAGAGGCTAAATATGAAAAAATATCTGAAATCGATCCGATTAAAGCTAATAATTCTATAACTAAGGAATATTTGATTAATGAAGATGCCGTTAATGTTGTGTTTAATGCAAATTTGAGTGGGCAAAATTTTTGGCATTTCAGTGGTTTAGGGAAAATGTATTCTAAAAGACGTTTAGAAGATACATTTTTTATGATTGCAAATGGTTATAAGATAGTTAGTCCAAAAGATAGAATAAGTTCAGAAATACCCAATTTAGAATCAAGGATTGTTAAGGATGTGAAATTCAAGGTTGAATATAAAACCAATGACTTATTATTTCACACAAATTTAGGAAAAGGGTTGAAATTGAGATATCAATTTTTGGAATTTGTTGCAGATACTATTGAGGACAATAAAATAGATTTTTATATAGGAACCCCCAGAGAGTATAATATAAAAACCATTATAAAATCCCGATGCATAAAAAACACAAAAAGCCTTAATTTTAATATTGATACTCAATGGTTAAAATTAAACAGAACTGCAAAATGCATAAATGATGACACTATCGTAATCGATAATGCATTATTCAAAAAGTCCTTTATTAAAAACGAAGACATTAAAGTAGATGAATTTAAAAAGTTAAAAAAGGCTATTAATGATAATTATATAGGTATGGCTGTTATCGTTGATTGAAGTAATAATTAACATAAATTTAACATATAAAGAAAGGGGCTATATTGTATATTATGAGGCATTATTATAGCATTGCAAATTTTCTAATGGGAGTGGGAGCAAAAGTATATGATGATTACTTTTCTAGTTATAGCAACGGCACAGTCAAGTTAAAAATAGAATAAAATTCTGATATTGAATAAAAGATTATAAAATTGTAGGATTTAAAAAAATAAATATCAAAAAAGATGAAGGGCACACCAAACAGACATAGATATCCAATG
>NZ_JAJBJD010000126.1 GCF_021811875.1 Candidatus Bandiella numerosa
TGATACTACCTCGCCTTTTTCTTTTTTTCTTACTATTATTTCAAAATCCATTTGATACCTGTATTGTTTTAGGTCAAAGGTTAGCACTTTTCCTATTTATACGCTATCTAATATTTATGCTTCCTATGCTGAAAGCGAGATTAAAAATCAGTGCACTCAACATAGTGATTATAAAGAAATTGATATTTCTAATCCAAGTACATTTAGCTCTTTAAAACAGTTTGAAAAATATCTTTTGCACAATGAGAATGCCCAAGTGGTAATGAATGAAGATTGCAGCGATAAGCAAAAAAAGTTATCAGAATTAACTTATCCAATATTTAACAATTCTCTCCATAGTGATACGGAGCTAAAATTTACTTTATGTAACGACCACATAAAAGATGAATTATAATTTTAAGGCTGAAATTGTTCCTCCTGTATATCAGAAAAATTAGTGACTGTATTTGTTTTATCTATTTTAATTATTCTATCATTGTTTGCATTTTATTTTACTTTATTCAATGTTGAATAATTGACATTTGCTCAATTAATTATTAATCTAGCGTTCACTGATTAGTCTAAATTTTTACCATATGTTATACAAAAATTTGAGTTTTATCGTTATTTTAGCTATAACTACTTCACTGTCTGCATGCTCAAAAATTGAGATAAAAAAGGATTACCCAAAAACACGACAACAAAAAGAAGAAGATAGAATTGGCAAATTAACTGGCGATGGTCTCACTTTTGGTAAATCTACCTCAGGCTCTTCTTCAACCACAAGCCAAATGAACATCAATAACTACCTGTGGAGAGCATCTATTGATCATGTAAATTTTATGCCACTTAATTCAACTGACTCTCTGAGTGGAACCATTATTACTGATTGGTATAGTATAAATAACAATTCCAAAGAAAGATATAAGGTTAATATCTATATATTTGGAAAAGAATTAGCATCAAGTTCTTTAAAGGTGACTGTGTATAAACGGGTTATAGGTAACAATGGAAATTGGAATAATCAATACTACGACCCAAAGTTAGCTGAAAAAATAAAAACAAAAATTATTGAAAGGGCAAGGGAGTTAAAAGTGTTAGAGGGTGACAATCAATAACAATAGTATTTGACGGGCAATAAAGTAAGTGCCTACCTAAGTAAATAAATTTGCTATCAAATAGACCACATAAATAGATATTGATGCAAATATAGCTGCTAGTATGTCGTCAAATATTACTCCAAATGCTCCTTTATATTTTCTATTAACATAATCAATAATCAAAGGCTTTTTAATATCAAAGTATCTGAAGGTTACTAAAGCCATTAAGAATGCTAGATTTTTACTTGATATGTTAACGGGAATAAGGCTAGAAAGATGAAATAGCCAATCTAAAGAAATACATAACGTCAATAACTGACCAATGACTTCATCAATAACAATATAGCTGTGATCATAAGTATTGGTGACCTTTTGGAAATTTTTTACTGCAATTAGCCCAACAACCAATAATACTAACGTCGTTAGCAATAATTGAGATTTAGCAGTAGCAGATGAATATGAGTGCATCAATATATAGTAAAAAATAGGATATGTGGCGATAGATCCAAATGTTCCTGATATAGGCAATTTACCTATGTAAAACCATGTCGATATAACAGAATACCAAGAAAATGGAACTTTTATTTTTATTTTTCTTGCATTTGCAATGCTACCAAGGCTAAATCTTCTTTTCATAATTTTATTTATATAACTTATATTATTCGTTATTAAGTTTATTATAAACAACACTACATACGGCTTGGGCCGCAATCCCCTCTTGAGCTCCTAAAAATCCCATTTTTTCAGTAGTAGTAGCTTTGACACTTACCATATTAGCATGTATTCCTAAAATTTTAGCTATATTGTCCCGCATAATTTTGCTATGTGGCATAATTTTAGGTCTCTCACATATTATTGTTAGGTCTATATTGATTATTTCGGCTCCTGCCTTTCTTAATAAACTCTTAGCATATTCCAAAAAATAAGTTGAATCCATATCTTTATATTTTTCGTCATTTGAGGGAAATAATTGACCAATATTTCCCAATGCCATAGAACCAAGAAGCGCTTCTGTGATAGAATGAAATCCGACATCTCCATCAGAATGAGCTATGATAGATTGATTATGTTCAACCCCAATTCCACAAATTTTAATCTTAACATTTTTATCAAACGGCTGAGAAAATCTATGAACATCTATGCCTATCCCTGTGCGATAAATTTTTTCATCTCTCATAGCATTTCCCATAATATGTTTACAAAATTCAATATCAGAAGTATTAGTGACCTTTATATTATTCCTATCTCCCTCAATTTTGCAAACATTAATGTCATTTTTGATGCACAAACTTATATCATCAGTGTAGTCAATGTTGTTTTGTTTATGTAAATCTAAAATTGTTTTATACCTAAAGCCTTGCGGTGTTTGCGTTGCATATAGTCTTTCTCTATCAAGTATCGTAATATTATCGTTATTATCAGTATGTTTAATTGTATCATTTAAGCTGATTCCTACGTCCACAACAGAGTGATTTTCAAGTTGTAACACAACTTTATCTATCAACTTTGTTGAAATCAATGGTCTTGCTGCATCATGAATTAAAACATTTTCGGGATAGAGTTCTTCGAGAGCTTTTAACCCTAAAAATACAGATTCATTCCTTGTTTTACCACCTATAATAGGATTCAATATATTAAGCTCCTCAATCGATTGATAGTACAAATCCCTGTGCTCCTTGTTAATTACAACAAGTATGTTATCTATAAAATCACTTGCTAAAAAAGCTTTAATTGCCCAGTTTAAAACAGTTTTGCCGTTTATTACAAAGTATTGTTTTGGAATCTCATAACTAAATCTTGTTGAGTTGCCAGCGGCAACTATTATGGCTATATTTTTCACTTATTTCTCTGGCAGTCTTTTGTTATACCAATATAAGAGATAAATGCAAAAAAGAGAAGGAATAGAAAGTAAAGATGATATAACAAAGAAATTATGCCATCCATAAGTTTCTACAACAACACCTGATGTTGGTGCTAATAATGCCCTAATTAACCCAGAAAAAGAGATTAATATTGCGTAGTGAGTTGCAATGTATTTTTCCTGACTTCATGCACTTCGAGAGAAGTGTATAGAGGTAGGTGAGGAAAAAGGAGGAGAAAATTTTAAAGTCGCTGAGTAGTGCCTAAGCTAAATATTAGTTGACATTATATTATTTACTGGTAACATGATAAAAAATATTCTTTA
>NZ_JAJBJD010000127.1 GCF_021811875.1 Candidatus Bandiella numerosa
TTTTGTTCAGCGCTAAAATTTCTTTTTTCTTTTTTACTCATACTTCTTATTTTTTATTTATATTTTTATATCTTTTAGGAAATAAAACTACTCTTTTTGTTGTCTGACTTTTTCAGTCCACTATATTCATGTTCAAACGCGTCTGGGTGATCATAATTTTGTAAGCTTCTTTCCTCAAATGTTAAGTCGGGGCGATTCTTATAATAACCATCTTCACTGATGATTACTACTCCGTTATTTAGATCAAAATTACACGAAATACTCTTACTAAATAGGCTTTTCCCTGAACCAGAAGGACCTGATACACCAATGATAATGTTTGACATTGCTATCCTATCTACACTTCAAATTTTTAGTAAGCTATCATAAATTAATCTATATGCAATATATAATTTAAGTTAGATATTATATATCAATTTATTTCAGGTAATTATAATAAAAATAAATAATTATTTAATTGTAAAAACGTTAAAAAAAATCTATAAAACATATAATTATTATTGTAAAAAATTGTCATGTCTTTATTAAATGCAGAATCTATTTTTAAGCCATTTCACTACCCTTGGGCATATGATGCTTGGAAAAAACAACAGCAGATACATTGGCTTCCTGAAGAGGTTCCAATGGCAGATGATGTGCAGGATTGGAGAAAGAAGTTAACAGAGCAGGAGAAGCATCTTCTAACTCAGATATTTAGATTTTTCACTCAAGCAGACATAGAAGTTAATAATTGCTACATGCAACATTATTCAAAAATTTTCAAACCAATTGAAATTCAAATGATGCTTTCTGCTTTTTCCAATATGGAAACAATTCATATTGATGCATATTCGCACCTTTTGGATACATTGGGGATACCTGAGGTAGAATATCAGGCATTTATGAAATACAAAGAGATGAAGGATAAATATGATTATATGCAACAATTTAATGTTAATTCTAAAGCTGACATAGCAAAGACTCTTGCGGTTTTTGGTGCATTTACAGAGGGGCTTCAGTTGTTTGCTTCATTTGCGATGTTGCTCAATTTTCAAAGATTTGGTAAAATGAAGGGGATGGGGCAGATAGTTGCATGGTCTGTTAGGGATGAGACGCTGCATACTTTATCAATTATCAAATTATTTAAAACTTTTATTAATGAGAATAAAGAGATTTGGAATGATGATTTGAAAAATTTTCTATATCAAGCCTGCAGAGATATTGTTCATCATGAAGATGCGTTTATCGACCTTGCATTTAAATTTGATGGCGCGATTGAAGGAATGGATGCACATGACATCAAAAGCTATATAAGATTCATAGCTGATAGAAGATTAAACCAATTAGGGCTAGAGAGTATATACAAAATACCAAAAAATCCTCTTTCTTGGCTAGATGAAATTCTAAATGCTCCAGAGCATACTAATTTTTTTGAAAATAGAGTTACGGAATATGCTAAATCAGCCACTAGTGGCTCCTGGGAGGATGCTTTTATAATTTTTAAAGATAAATAGCTTATGTGCATATAATGATAGTTGATTCTCATTGTCATCTTGACTTCGAAGTGCTTTATAGCGATCTAGAAAGTGTTATAGAGCGTGCAAAGAAGAATGGTGTTGGTGTGATGCAAACAATTTGTACTAAAATAAGTAAATTTGAGCATATATATGGCATTAGCAACTTAAACGAAGGTGTGTTTTGTTCCATTGGTAACCACCCACTCAATTTAGCTGAAGAAGGTGTTGTTAAAGCAGAAGAAATATTAAAATATGCAGGCAGGGATAAATTAATTAGCATAGGTGAGACTGGTCTGGATTATTATTACTCAAAGGACAATGAAAAAGTTCAACAAGAAAGTTTTATTGAACACATAATAGCATCTCAAGAATCTTTATTGCCCATAATAGTACACACTAGAGAAGCCGACAAGGATACGGTTGAAATATTGAAGAAATATATGGTGAAAAAGAGATTTTCGGGAGTAATTCATTGTTTCACTGCAAGTAATTGGCTTGCTAAAGAATGTATAGATATGGGATTATACATTTCAGCTTCGGGTATTGTTACGTTTAAAAATGCAAAAGATATACAGCAGACATTTAAACAGATTCCACTTGAAAGAATTTTGATAGAAACTGATGCTCCATATTTGGCACCAGTTCCAATGAGAGGGAAAGATAATGAGCCTTCGTATATCAAATATACTGCAGAATTTATGGCTAGGTTATTGGATTTAGGTTTGGATAATTTTATAGATATAACAACAAATAACTTTTTTAATTTATTTAATAAGGCTAAAGTAAAAAAATGAAAGTTATTATTTTAGGATGTGGTAGTTCTCATGGAGTGCCGAGTTTGAATTGTGATTGCTTCGTTTGTAAATCTGATAATATCAAAAATAAAAGAAAAAGGGCTTCTATATTTGTCGAAACGCAAAAAATAAAAATACTTATAGATACATCGCCAGATTTAAGACAGCAGTGTCTTGAAAATGATATTAGGCAAATTGACGCAATTATATATACCCATGACCATTCTGATCACGTGGCAGGTATAGATGATGTGAAGAGGTTGTGTAAAAACAACCAACCTATTGATGCATATATCGATAATGCTACTTTTGATAACCTAAATGCAAGATATAATTATATCTTCAAAACATCTGATCCATTATATTATCCATTACTTAGAAGAATAAAGCTTGAGTCACTTCAAAAAATAGGAGATGTAAATGTTGTGGCATTTGATCAAGTTCATGGTTCTATTGTGTCACAAGGCATAAGATTGAACAATGTAGCTTATTCTACAGATTTTAATGAAATATCGGAAGAATCCTTAGCAAAATTAGAAAATTTAGATGTGTGGATTGTAGATTGCTTAAGATATTCTTATGCTCCAACACATTCATATCTTGAAAAATCTTTATTATTAATAGAAAGAGTTAAACCTAAATTAGCAGTGCTGACGCATATGGGGCATGAAATTGAATACGAGGAAATATCAAAAATATTACCTAAAAATGTAATTGCTGCTTATGATAATATGAAGATTTAATGGATATATGACTTATTGTACTCATTATTTACCCTAAGAAGGAAGAGAGAAGGAAGCATAAATATTAGATAGCGTGTAAATAGGAAAAGTGCTAACCTTTGACCTAAAACAATACAGGTATCAAATGGATTTTGAAATAATAGTAAGAAAAAAAGAAAAAGGCGAGGTAGTATCAGAGAGGCTAATTAAGAAAGTAGAAATAA
>NZ_JAJBJD010000128.1 GCF_021811875.1 Candidatus Bandiella numerosa
TTCTTGAATTCCTATTATTCTATCAGCTTTTATACCAAACTTATCGTTCTTCTTTATATGAATCTAATTTTTTAAATCCATTTATTGCATATCTTCCTTGCTTTGCATTTATGCAACGGCCTTTATATATTAATCGCAGATTTTTTACTATATCTTATTACAATTCAAAAAAATGTTGCGAATTTAGACATCTATCATGTAAGATTTCTTAGAGGTGAATTTGTAAATTTAAAGACAATGGTAAAAATGCAAATGTCAAACGTAGATAGCTTAAAAGTAAGAAGCGAGTTGCTGGCAAATAATAAAAAATATACTTTTTTTAGTTTAAGGAAAGCAGCTTTAGAGCTAAATATAAACCTAAAAGAGCTTCCAAATGTGATAAAAATTATACTAGAGAATTTGCTGAGAAAAGAAGATGGCAAAAATGTGACACTTAAAAGCATCAAAAGCTTGCTTAATTACTGCAGTGATGAGGAAAATCATGATGAAATTCTGTATTATCCTTCTAGGGTTTTGATGCAGGATTTTACAGGAGTGCCTGCTGTGGTTGATTTGGCTGCAATGAGAGATGCCATGAAAAACAAAGTGCTTGACCCTAAAAAAATAAACCCGCAAATTCCTGTTGATTTGGTGATTGATCATTCAGTGCAAGTTGATAAGTTTGGTTCATCAAAGTCATACGCAGAAAACATAAAGCTGGAATTTCAAAGGAATAATGAGCGCTATCAATTTTTGAAATGGGGACAAGAATCATTTGAAAATTTCAGGGTAATTCCACCTGGCAAAGGAATTTGCCACCAAGTGAATTTGGAATATTTAGCAAGTGTTGTTTCTGAAGTTAAAACAGGTGGCAATGATATTGCATTTTTTGATACTGTAGTTGGAACAGATAGCCACACCACTATGATAAACGGACTAGCCGTGCTTGGTTGGGGAGTTGGTGGAATAGAAGCAGAAGCTACAATGCTTGGGCAGCCAACATCACTGCTGGTGCCAAAAGTTGTTGGGTTTAAGCTAACAGGAAAATTAAGCCCAGGAATAACTGCAACAGATATGGTTTTAACAATCACAGAAATACTCAGAAAGAAAAATGTTGTTGGTAAATTTGTGGAATTTTATGGCCCTGCATTAAAGCATCTCTCTTTGTTTGAAAGAGCAACAATTGCTAATATGGCTCCAGAATATGGCGCAACGTGCGGTTATTTTCCAATTGATGCTGAGGTTATCAAATACCTAGACTTAACAGGTAGGAGTAAGTCACAGCTTGCGCTTGTTGAAGCATATGCCAAAGAGCAAGGCGCGTGGTGGGAGCATACAGATGATGATAAAATGAAATTTAATGAGTATGTTGAGCTTGATATTAGCCAGATCCAGCCGTGCATTGCTGGACCAAAAAGACCTCAGGATAAAATGTTGCTTTCTGAATTGAAATCTAAAGAAGGTAGTAGGCCTGGCGATGGTACATTAAAAGATGGGGATATTGTGATTTCTGCAATAACCAGTTGCACCAACACGTCTAATCCATATGTTTTGATAGGGGCAGGTTTGGTGGCAAAAAGAGCATATGATCTTGGATTAAAAACCAAAGAATGGGTAAAAACATCATTAGCGCCCGGTTCCCAAGTAGTAACAGAGTATTTAGAAAGATCTGGTTTGATTTACTATCTAGAAAAATTAGGATTTTACTTGGTTGGATATGGTTGCACAACTTGTATTGGCAATTCTGGACCTCTTTCAGAAGATATTGAAAAATCCATTAAAGAAAACAATCTATCCGTTTCTGCAATTTTATCTGGAAATAGAAATTTCGAGGGGAGAATTCATCCACTGGTTAAACAAAATTACTTAGCTTCTCCTATGCTTTGCGTTGCATTCGCTTTGGTCGGCACAATTAATATCAATATCTTAAAAGAGCCAATAGGAATCGATAAACATGGAAAGGAGGTATTTTTACATGATATATGGCCAAGTGATGATGAGATAAAAGGTGTTGTGAATGGTATCATCACCAAGGACATGTTCACAGAAAAGTATAAGCACATTCTTGAAGGGGATGATGAATGGAAGAAAATTCATATTAATAAAACAACATGCTATTCATGGCAAGATGACAGCACTTATATTAAAAGCCCTCCTTTTTTTGAATCAGAAATTGAAAATTCATCCATTGGGAATATAGAGGATGCTAGAATATTGGCAATTTTTGGTGATAGCGTAACAACAGATCACATAAGCCCTGCAGGGAATATATCGCCAAACCACACTGCTGGCGAGTATTTGCTCAAAAAAGGGGTGAAGCAACAGGATTTTAATTCATTCGGCTCAAGAAGAGGCAATGATGAGATAATGGTGAGAGGCACATTTGCTAATATTAGAATTAAAAATAAATTGGCTAATGGCAAGGAAGGAGGATTTACTCAATATTTTGATAAAAAGGGGGTAGGCACCCCTATGACAATTTACGATGCTTCAAGCAAATACATCTCAGAAAAGGTCCCTCTTGTCATATTTGCAGGCAAAGAATATGGGACTGGTTCTTCAAGGGATTGGGCTGCAAAAGGCACGAAATTGCTTGGAATAAAAGCAGTAATAGCGGAAAGTTTTGAAAGAATTCATCGCTCTAATCTGATTGGTATGGGTGTTTTACCGCTTCAATTTGTTGATAACACATTAGACAATATATCACTAAAGGGCGATGAAACCATCACATTAATTGGTTATAATAAGGTGAAACCGAAGGGTTTGATAGAATGCCAAATTAAGAGAAACGGCGCCATCATTAACAACTTTAAATTACTTTCTCGTATTGATACTGAAATAGAGCTAGATTATTTTTTAAATAATGGTATCCTTAACCTTGTTTTAAAACAACTTCTATAGTTAATACTGAGTAGTGGGATTTCAGAATTAAATGGATAACTTAAAAGATAGTATTACGAATTTTAAAATTGGCGCATTAGCTAAAGGATTTGCCAATCTATCATCTCAGTAGGCACAGTCAAGTTAAAAATAGAATAAAATTCTGATATTGAATAAAAGATTATAAAATTGTAGGATTTAAAAAAATAAATATCAAAAAAGATGAAGGGCACACCAAACAGACCTGACTTCATGCACTTTTTCGCTAGACAGCGCAATATTCCTGGGGTTTATTTTTTTCTAGGCACTACCACTTAAGTTTTTTTGTTAATTTAAATTTAGATTTTTAGAGTTGCTCTATACTAATTC
>NZ_JAJBJD010000014.1 GCF_021811875.1 Candidatus Bandiella numerosa
AATTAGCCTCTCTGATACTACCTCGCCTTTTTCTTTTTTTCTTACTATTATTTCAAAATCCATTTGATACCTGTATTGTTTTAGGTCAAAGGTTAGCACTTTTCCTATTTATACGCTATCTAATATTTATGCTTCCTATCTGCACTTAGTTTCCTCCATAAAATAAAAATGATCTACAGGACCAGAACCCTTCCCTAATTTATATTTAGAACCACTCACAATCGCTTTGTTAATATATAAATTTGCATTCTTTACTGACTCATAAACAGAAAATTTATTACCTATATAAGATGCAATTGCGGCAGAGAATGTGCACCCAGTTCCATGTAAATTTTTTGTTTGGATTCTTTTATTTGAAAACCAATGAGATTTTTGATTCTTACAATCATATAATAAATCCCAACAATCTGCTTCTTTCTCTAGGTGACCACCTTTGATTACAATAAAACCTAAGCAGTATATAGAAATTTTTTTCGCAGCTATAATCATGTCATTTTTAGAAATAATTTTAAGCCCTGACAGATATTGCGCTTCATAAATATTGGGAGTAATAATTGTAGAAATGGGCAATATTTTGCTCTTTAGAGATTCTAGAGCTACCTCTTGCAATAATAAATCTCCACTTTTTGCAAACATTACAGGGTCGGTTATTATTGGTATAGTAGAACATTCAATCAATTTAGTATGCACAATTTCAATTATTTCAGGTCTGTGTAACATACCAATCTTTATTACATCAACACCAATATCTTCTATAATGGCGCTTATTTGCTCAGCTATTGATGCATTAGGTAAGTCATAAATCTTTAATACTCCAGTTGTGTTTTGAATTGGCAATGATGTGAGTACTGTCATTCCGTAACAATTTAAAGCAGAAAAAGTTTTTAAATCAGCTTGTATTCCTGCTCCACCGCTACTGTCAAAGCCTGCAATACTCAATGCTCGTATATATTTTTTCATAATTAAAAGTGCTTGAAATCTTGATATGGGTTTGTATATTTAACTCCGTGTTTAAAGTATAAAATCTCCTCATCACTTTTGGCTGCAACACTTCCAATGCAGTGAAATTTTTTATTAAATTTTTTGAAATATTGCCCATGTATATCTGCAAAATCTCTAGAATCTATAGTAAAAATTAAATAATAATCCTCTCCACCAGTTAGTAAAAATTTATATAAATCCCAATTTTTATTTGCGCACACTCTTTGTAATTTATCATCGATAGGTATCTTATCAACGTTAATATTTGCTGAGCAATTTGATTGCTTACAGATTCTGCTTATATCTTTATTTAGACCATCAGAACAATCTATCATGGCATGGATACTACTAAAGTTTGCTAAATATTGAGATTCTTGAAGATAAATATGTGGAGCAATATGTTTGTTTATTAGGTATTTGTCGTCTTCACATATAAGTGATTGTATATTTTTTGTTAAATCTAATCCTGCTGCAGATGCTCCAGGCATGCCAGTTATACATATGTAATCTCCTATTTTTGCAGTAGATCTATATTTAATTTTATTATTATTTGCTTCACCAATGATTGTTACAGAAATAAAAAATTTTGATTTGGATGCTGTTGTGTCTCCACCTAATAAATGGATATTATGTTTTGTTGTTTGTTCTTTAATTCCCGATATAAATCCTTTTATAAAGATGTTATCTAAGTGGTTTGGTATTGCACAAGATATAAATACAAATTTTGGCACACCACCCATTGCCGCAATATCGCTTATATTTACACTAATTGATTTTGAACCTAGATCTTTTGAAGAAATAGTGCTTATAGAAAAGTGCACATCTTCTACTAATGCATCAGTTGATATTAGCCATGAGTTATTGGCATCATTTGGTATTACTGCGCAATCGTCACCGATACCAAGCACTCCAGTTGGTAAATTATATCCTTTTAACATTTCTATGATACGTTCTTCAGAAAAATTCATTTATATTTCATTAATTGTCAGTCTAAATTTATTAGCTATGAATCTTGGATTTTTGTGATTGAAAATAGCTGAGCTTATTGCAAATCCATCCGACCCTGAACTCATCAATGTGTGAATATTATCAAGTGTTATCCCACCAATTACTATCATCGGTTTGCTCTTATTACTGGTCAATAACGAAAGCGCTTCTATGCCAATAGGTTTTTCTGCATCAGCTTTTGTGTTTGTTGGGAAAATAGGACCTATGGAAAGATAATCAGCATACTCATTTTGCTTATCATGTAATTGAGTTAGGTTATTAATCGAAATTCCAATAATAAAATTGCTTCCTAAATACTCTCTAGCATTTTGTAATGAAGCGTCGCTCTGACCAACGTGCACGCCATAAGCTGATATTTTTTTTGCAATAACTAAGTTATCATTGATGAATAGAGGTATGTTATATTTTTCAGTAATTTCTTTGCACTGATTAGCTAATTTTAAAAATTTTTCAAACTCTAAATTTTTTTCCCTCAATTGTATTGAGGTGACACCACCTAAAATTACTTGCTCTATTAAATCTAAAAATTCTATATCAGATATTTTTTTATTGCGATTTGTGATCAAATATAGCTTTAAAATACCTCTTAACATCTGGAAATTTTTAGATTTTTTAAAAATTCTTCTTCTCTCAAGTTATACAAAGTATCAATGAAATTTTGTTGAAAGGAACCAGGCCCTGATGATATCTTTGCTGCAATTTGACCAACCACTCCATAAATTGCAACCGCTGCAACTGTTGCATTATAATAATTTTTTTCAACTGCGACAAAACTTGCAATAAATGAACCTAATGCGCATCCCATTCCAGTAACTTTTTGCATTAATATACTTCCGTTACATAATTTATATACCTGTTTACCATCAGTAATGTAATCATCCTTGCCTGTTAATGCTACAACAGTATGATACATTTGAGCTATTGCCTTTGCGGACTCCACTACTTTATTTGATTCGATACAGCTATCCACTCCTTTAGATATAGTAGCATCTCCTATGTTTGCAATTGGAGCCAAAGATAAAATTTCAGAAGGGTTGCCTCTGATAACGTTGATACCAAATTCATTAATAATTTTCTTTGAAAAATTAGTTCGATATTTTGTTGCTCCAGCTCCAACTGGATCAAAGACTACCTGCAATTCATAGGTTTTAGATATAATTAATGAATCTATAATATTTTTTTCCCATAATGGGTCTAGCATTCCAATATTAATTGATATGGCTTTAGTGGCTTTATACAGCTCCTTAAACTCATCACATATATTAGACATTATAGGTGACGCTCCAGTTGCAAGAAGTACATTTGCTGTGTGCTGCATCACAACAAAATTTGTTATACTCTGAATTAGTGGATTATCTTGGTGAACTTTTTGAAATACGCCCCAAATTTCTTTCTCTGTGATCATAAACTTTCCTCCGAAGGTATTAGCCTTTTCAGGTTCAAAGGGTATTTCTCAGCACGCGCACTATGTCAGCGTGCACCCCTAGCTTTAGTTACCAACTGGTAGCATATTAGAAATCTTGTGACAAGCATTATATAATATGTTATATCAGTTTACGTTTAATAAATGCCTTTGGCAAAGTTATTAGATTGCATTTAATATTATTTTAGGTATATTTTATCTTGTTATATCTAAAGAGCGGGCGTAGCTCAGTGGTAGAGCACAACCTTGCCAAGGTTGGGGTCGAGGGTTCGACTCCCTTCGCCCGCTCCATATTGGGGGCATAGCTCAGTTGGTAGAGCATCTGCTTTGCAAGCAGAGGGTCATCGGTTCGAATCCGTTTGCCTCCACCACTATATATAGATTTATTTGAAATAGAAATTAAGCAAATAGGAAATATTAATTAAACTGTGTCAGGCTAATTTTTCCACAACAGAAAAGTCGTATTTTTACCTTGATTTAGTTTTAATTTATTTTGGAATATAATGTAAAGTTGAGCCTGTATTGTAGAAGTAATACATGAAGTTGAATTCTGGCTCTTCTATATCTCGCGTAATGCTAAATGATTTTAATTAGACTCTTCCGTATATATCATCATACCTATGTATATCGTCCTCTGTTAATTTCTCTCCAAGTTGGATTTCTAATATTTCCAATATTTCATTATATTGATTCTCTAATCTATGTTTAGCTTTTATAGGAATGTACGTAGATTGATTTTTGGTTAAATTAAAAACTTTTTCATTTACTGTTACTGTAGCTATACCTTTAATGACTGTCCATTGCTCAGCTCTAAATTCATGACTTTGCAAAGATAATATTCCTTTAGGATTGACAACTATTTTTTTTATTTTATAGCCATCAGATACAATTAAATTTTCATAATATCCCCAAGGTCTGTATTCTTTGTTTCCATCTATTAATTCTTGCAAATTATTTTTTTGCAAAAATCTAATAATATCTTCAATTCTTTCAACTTTATCCTTATGAATTACCAGTATTGCATCCTTAGTTGAAATAATATTGATGTCTTTCAGCCCCATTGCTACAGTCAATGCATTTTCTGAGTTAATATAACAATTTTCACTATCTAAAAATACTCCATTTCCAATTAATCCATTATTTTGCATATCCTTTGGTGCAAGAGCTGTGTACGAAGCAAATGAGCCAATATCTAACCAATCAAATTCGCATGGGTATACTGCCATCATTTTTGTCTTTTCTAATAAGGCTTTATCTATTGATATATTTGGACAAAATTTATAACATTCCCCTCCTAGTTCAACTATATTTTGCTTCACTGTTGCTTTTTTTAAAGCACTTTCAGCATATTTTAATAAATCCATTGCATATTTTCCCATCTCACTTATTACTATTTTTGGAAAAGCTAGTAAAATTCCCATATTTAATAAATAGTCTTTTGGATTTAAGGATTGCATTGATAAAATATCTGGTTTTTCAATAAAATTTATTGCCTTAACAAAGGGGGAATTTTTTATTTGATCTCCCTTCTGAACATAACCAAATCCCTGATTGGCTTCACTAAATTTAGCACCTAATATGATGATTAATTTATCAATTTTTTTACTCAAAAAACTTATATCTTTTATAAAATCATCTTGATTTTTTATGTGATGATCTATGGGTAAAACAAGCATTAATTGCTCTTTATTTTTCAGCAATAGCGAAGCTACTGTAACGGCTATAGCAGTATTTTTAGAATCAGGTTCCAAAATAATTGTATATCTGGTTATTTTAAATTTTTTCAATGAATCTTCTATTAGCCATTGATGATTTTTTCCGCAAATAATTAAAGGAGGATTAAATAGACTATGGTCATTAATTCTAGCAAATGTATTTTGAAATAGGGTAATCCCATCTTTTATATCAATAAATTGTTTAGGGTAATTTTTTCTAGAAAGTGGCCATAATCTCTTTCCTTCACCTCCAGCTAGTAATATTGGAGTAATTTTTATATTCATATGATGTATTAAATTCAATTTATTTTAGCATTATTAAATTCCAGTAGCTTTTTAAGCTGCATAATGCGTGAGTACGATTCCTCTATTCTACCTTGTGAAATTGTTCCATTCAACACCCCACACTCTATAATATTTACAATTTTTTGAGGTGTAGTCTCCCAAGAATCATTATCTTCGGAATTAATGAAACTGGCAGAATTTCTTGTAAAAACTAAAATATCGTTACCAGCATTTATTGAGAGATAAACAACATCTTCTAAAGAGTAATAATTCCTTATTGCCCCCATCTCTAAGGCATCAGTGATAACTACTCCTTGAAAATTAAGAGTTTCTCTTAATATACCTGTTATAATTTTTTTAGATAACGTTGCTGGATAACCTTTTTCATCTAAATTGCGATTAATAATATGCGCTGTCATAACTACCGTATTCGTGGAGTATGAGAGTAAATCATTATATGGCTTTAGTTCTAAATCTATATTCGCTAAGTCCGTTGTATCAGTCAAACCTTTGTGTGTATCATTTTGGGCAAAACCATGCCCTGGAAAATGTTTTAGTGTAGAAATTATATTATGTTTTTTATGGGCATTTATGAATTGCTTTGAGTATTCAATTACTTGATTAGGAACATGCCCAAAACTCCTTTCTAAGCCTCCAATAACGCTGCATTGAGGATTGCAGTCGATGTCAACACATGGTGCAAAATTAAAATTTATACCATTGTCTTTAAGCATTATAGCCATGTTTTCGTACAGCTTATAAGCTTCTTTGTAGGTATAATTTTCTGCTATATTTTTAGCTGAATTAGTATCAGCAAACCCTTTTTTTGCATTTAATCTTTGTACTACTCCCCCTTCTTGATCTACTGCTATGAATAACTTGGCACTAATTTTTTTAAATAATATAGTCAAATCCTTCAATTGTTTTGGAGAAATGATGTTATACCCAAACAATATCACACCAGCTAGGTTATAAGTTTGTATATCTCGTATTATTTCTTGAACTCCATTGTCAGAATGTCTAGACCCACTGAAGCCAAACATCAGCATAGAGCCTATTTTTTCTCTTAAGGATATTTGCTTCATTGATAACTTCATCTTCTATCTCTGTTTATAGCGGTACACTACATTGTATGCAAGTTGTTTTAGTGGAAAAAGCCATTTCAGCGTTATTTTTACCAATTATTTCATTAATTTTTAGTAACACATCTTGTTTGACTTCTTGATATTCAATTGAATCGGTGGTTTTAGTAAATGTGTAGATCATAAAATCAACAGAAGATTGATTAAATTGGGTTAAATTGACGATTAAGGTTTGATCTGAGGCAATTTCCTCATGTTTTAAAAGCATATTTTTTATATCATCAATTATTTTTGTCACAACAGCAATATCGCAATATCTAATTCCTATAATTTCTTTAATCCTCATATGTGGCATCTTTGAAGTATTTTCTATTACTATATCGTTAAAAACAGAATTTGGCACATATAAAGGGCGTTTATCAGATGTACTAATTTTTGTAAGCCTCCAACTAATTGATTCCACAATTCCTTCTATTTTTTTGTCTGGAGAACGAATACGATCACCTACTTCAAAAGGTTTATCAAGATATATTAAAGTTGCTCCAATAAAATTGGCCAATAAATCTTTTGAAGCAAAACCAAGTATTATGCCACTCACACTACCAAACGCAAGTACTCCAGTTATATTAATTCCAGAAGTTTCAATTGAGGTTAGTAAAGCAAAGAAAATAACGATAATTTTTAATATTCTACAAAAAGTTCCAATTGGTATATTAACCGGCATATTAACTCTATTAGCAAGGGAACTCTTTTTTTGAGCATATAATTCACATTCATGTATTAGCTTAAACGCAAATAATCCAAATAAAAATATAAATACAATTTTTCTGGCAAACAAAATAGAATGTAATATATCAAAATTTAAAAATTTATTTGCTAATATAATTATATATGATGCAACTAATACCAATATTAAAATCTTCAGGGGAGTTTTGATTGAAAAAATTACTATTTTATAAACATTCCCACCCCTTTCTACCTTTTCAAATTTACGATAAAATTTACTAATAATTTTATTTGCAATAAAACCGAACAACATTATCAACAGAATTTCTATTGACACATATAGCAACAACTTATTATTTGAAAAAAAATCTACTGAAAAAATATTATGCATATAAACAAAATAAATACCTTCTTTTATCATGATATATTCAATCATTTTTTTTTCAAGATAATAAAAATTTGAAAAGTATTGTTACATGAAATCAATAAATGGTACAATTTTCATTATAGATAAATCATCTGGCTTTTAGCTTATTACTGTTATTTTTGGATTGTAATATAAACGATGCGTTACAATTCATAAATTGACATTTTTAAACTATTATGTATCTTGTAACCTAATCTTTTGGTCAATTATAGATTTTTACACCCACATGTATACATGGTTTGATCATATAGAGCTATACCAATATTAAAGATAGCCAAACATGTTTTCAAAATTTTTTGATTTTTATTCTTATAGAAATTACGGCTTTTTATTCAGCATTATTTTTACAATAATTACTATTGTAGGATATTTCTACAATGGGCTAAATTTAGGTATTGATTTTAAAGGTGGAGTAATAATTGAATTAACCTCAAAAAACTCTAATAATATTAAAAGTGTTTTATCCACTAAATACAATGATATTGTTTTACAGCAATCTGGTGAAAATTTGGTTATACGCCTACAGAATGTAGAAAATAGCAACATAAAAATAACAGATCAAATAAAATTTGAAATATTGCAACTAGATCAAAAAGCTAATTTTCTCAAAATTGATTTTGTAGGGCCAAAAATTTCTGATGATTTGGTTAAAAAAGCTATTTCTGCATTTTTTTGGTCTTTGTTTGTTATAATGATTTATATCTTAGTAAGATTTAACTGGAAATTTAGCATAGGTGCAATATTATCATTAATACATGATTTAACAGCCTCTATAGGTTTTTTTGTATTTACTGGATATGAATTTAATTTGACATCTATTGCTGCAATTTTAACAATTATTGGATACTCTGTAAATGATAGTGTAGTCATTTATGATCGTATAAGAGAAAATGCATCTGGTAATAATCAATGTTATCTTACTGCCAAAGTGATCAATAAGAGCATTAATGAAACTTTATCAAGAACTATAATGACATTTTTAACAACTTTTGTCGCTTGTATTTCTTTATGGATTTTTGGTGGTGAAAATTTAAGGAGCTTTAGTGCTGTAATAACATTTGGTATTGCATTTGGCACTTATTCATCTATATTCATATCAGCAAATATTTTACCATTCCTAGCTAAACGATGAATATTAAAGAAATTTTTAGAAAAAAGTCATTTGAAAAATTACGTAACGAGGCTGATTCATCCAAAGGATTAATCAGAAGCATGGGAGCTTTTCAATTGATACTACTTGGAATAGGAGCAATTATTGGCGGTGGAGTTTTTGTACTAACTGGGACCGCTGCTTTTAATCATACTGGACCGGCCATAGTCTTATCCTTTGCTCTTAGTGGAGTTATTTGTATTTGTGCAGGATTATGTTATGCAGAATTTGCATCTATGATACCAGTATCAGGAAGTTCATATACCTATGCATATGCTACACTTGGAGAATTGCCAGCTTGGTTGATAGGTTGTTTTTCTGTGCTGGCTTATTTTTTAGCTGCAGCATCTGTGGCAAATGGATGGTCAAGTTATTTTGTAGGTTTGCTAGAGCATTACTATATTTACCTGCCAGAAAAATTTATGCATGTAACAGGGCATTTATACAGTGATTCTAATGGAGAAATGAAGAAAGCATTTTTTAATTTACCGGCTTTCTTGATATCTATAGCTACTATGCTAGTTTTGTATAGAGGAACTAAAGGTTCTTCAGTTATTAATGCAATTATAGTATTTATAAAAATGGCTATTTTATTCCTTTTTATTGCGATTGGCGTAACTAAAATAGACTTTAACAATTGGGTGCCTTTTATACCAGAGAATACTGGAACTTTTGGAGAATATGGGTTCTCAGGTGTGATTGCGGGAGTGTCCATATTATTTTTGGCATTTAACGGATTTGATTCTGTTTGTACAGCAGCACAGGAGACCAAAAATCCACAAAAAAACTTACCAATAGGTATAATTGGAGCAATTATTATAGCTACTATAACCTATATTTTAGTAGGAGCAGTGCTTACGGGAGTTGTAAATTATAAAGACTTAAACACAGCCCAACCATTTGCAATTGCTGTAAAAAAAATGAACAGTCCAATCTTTTTAATATTTGTTAAATTAGGTGCTGTAGCAGCAATCACATCGGTAATACTTGTACATCAATATGCTATTGTTCGTATGATATATTCGATTACAAAAGATGGTTTGTTGCCTTCTATATTTAAAAAAATTCATAAAAAATATCATACTCCATACTTATCTACTGTAATAGTTGGTTCATTAATGGGAATAGTAGGGGCTACAATGGAGTTAGAGGAACTCGTAAAACTTAGCACATTTTTTATATTGCTGATAATTATAGTTATATGCTTTAGCACAATATACCTAAGATATAAGAGACCAGACTTAAAAAGAAATTTTAAATGTCCATTTATTCCCTGGATTCCAATGGTAGCCATATTATTAGCAGGACAGATATTATTTAGTTACCCTGCCATAACCATAAAGTACGCTTTAATTTGCCTAGTAATATGCACAATTTATTATCTATCTTATGGAAAATATAAAAGCAGTTTGGAAAAATAATTTCAAATCTCTTTTTGAAAAAAAAAATCTATTTATGGAATTAATTTTAAAATCTCAAATTACAATAAATTGAAGAAGAGGTTATCATTATTTCAAGATATAATGTCTTTCTATAACCTCTTTCTAATTTATCGCATGTATTGTTTTAGTTATATTAACTTTTATATTTCATTAAAAGTAGATTTAGGACCCATATATAAAGACCATTGCATAATAGGCAGAAAGAAACATATATGATAGAATGAAAAGATAAGTACATACGAAAGAGGAGGCAAAATGTCATTTTTAGTAAGAGAAGCAGAAGAACGTATAGAGAAGAGTAA
>NZ_JAJBJD010000129.1 GCF_021811875.1 Candidatus Bandiella numerosa
ATATGCACAATACACAGTTGTACTGTTGTATCTGGGAAGATACTATTTATCGCTTCTGTAAAACCTTTAAGACCATCTACGCACGCTACATATATTTTTTCTACCCCTCTATTTTTTAGTTCTGTCACTACTTGCATCCAAAATTTAGCTCCCTCGTTTTTGCTTATCCAGATACCCAATAACTCCTTTTTACCTTCCATATTTACTCCTATAGCCAAGTACACTGCTTTATTTATTATAGTATGATTATCTCTTGCTTTTACATGTATACAATCCAAATATAATATTGGGTATACACTGTCCAATAACCTTGTTTGCCAGCTGTTTACTTCTTCTATTACTCCATCCGTTACTGTTGATATTAGGTCTTTTGATACCTCTGTTTGATATATTTCTTTTATATGCTCTTGTATCTCTCCTACCGTCATACCCCTGCTATATAACGAAATAACTTGATCATCAAATCCCTTAAACCTTCTTATACCTTTAGGTACTAACTGCGGTTCATATTCTCCATCCCTATCTCTTGGGACTTCTATCGCCACTTTCTTACCATCATTGTCTATTATTGTTTTATTATAGCTACCATTCCTTCTATTTTGACTCTTCTTCTCTTCCTTACTGTGTTTGTCATATCCCAATTCATGCTCTAACTCACTCTGCAATACCCTTTCTACCAACTGCTTCTTCAATTTACTCAATAATCCATCTTTGCTTAATATTTCTGATGGGTCTACTTGTGATAATAATTCATCTACTAATTTACTTGTTATGTCTGTATTATTTTTTGTTACTTTTTGTGCCATGTATGTTACCATATTAAGTTATTTTTATTTTATCTTTTTTAGTAACTTACACAAAGTATATTACACCCTCAAGGCAGGAGATCTGCGATTTTCTGAGAGTTGTAGTCTTGGATTACCGACATGACTTTTTTCAAATACCATTCTGGATTCAAGCCATTCATCTTGGCCGATTCTATTAGTGTGTAAATATCGGCAGCAGCCTTGCCACCTTCATCAGAGCCTGCAAACAACCAGTTTTTTCGTCCAACAGCAATTACTCTTAAGGCTCGTTCTGCAGCATTGTTGTCTATTTCAATTTTTCCATCTTCTAAAATCTTTTAAGAGCTATCTCATGATTTAAGGCATATTTTATTGCTAAAGATGTGCTACCTTTTTGCGCCAATTTTGATAATACCTTTTTAAAACTAACGAATAAATCTTCAACTAATTCTTTTGAATCAGCTTGCCTTTTCTCTTTTCTTGCTTCAGGACTTAAGCCTCTTATCTCTTCTTCTATTTTGTATAATTTGCCAATCACCTCTAAAACTTGATTTGCTATAGCTGCCTCAGGATTTGCCAATGTTATTTCGTAAAATTTTCTTCTTGTATGAGCCCAGCATGCTGCTTCTGTTATTTCATTATCTGGATATTTATCACTTTTGTATAAATTCTTATATCCTGCATATGCATCAGCATGCAATGTCCCTGTGAAATTCTCCAAATGACTTGCTGGCCTTTCTCCCTTCCTATCTGGGCTATAAAAATAACATACAGCTGGTGGCACTTCACTGCCATGAGGCCTGCCATCTAATACATATGTCCATATTCTTCCTATCTTAGTTTTACCAAGCCCAGGCATTAGTGTCTTGATAGGGGTGTCGTCTCCGTGTATTTCGCTGCAAGTAAATATGTATTTTTTTATTTCTTCAGCAATCGTACTTATTAAGTTGTAACCATATGCTACCCATCCAGTCATTGTTGATCTTGATATTTCTATGCCAGATCTCTCTAGTATCTCAGACTGTCTGTATAACGGAAGGTGATCATCGTATTTTTGGATTAGTATATTTGCAAGCAAGCCAAATCCTGCTTTCCCCTTCTCTATTCCTACAACTGGCACTTCTGCTTGTGACATTGCTTCACAATTTTGCATGCGCATCTTGGTCTTATATATTTTTTTACTATGTATTGAGCTGCTATATATTCCAGTAATTCCCAGCTATCCTCTCCTATCTTCCTAAACTCTTCTCCCCCGCAACTACTACATTTACTAGGTGCTTCCAATATTATTTCTTCTCTTTTTACATCTTCTGAAAATTTTTGCCTCCTTGCTTTGTTTGTATTTTTTTCTTCTTCAGACTTAGGCTTCTTGTTTGATTTTAGCTCAAGCTCTATTTCATTTTCTTCTATTTTTTGCTCAAGCTCCTCTATCTTTTTTTTAGTCTTTTCTGATGATTTGCCGAATTGCTTAGACCTTAGTATTTTAAGCTGCTCTCTTAACCTGCTATTTTCATATATTAATCTTTTCTTCTCTTTTTCCCACCCTTCTTTTTCATTGAGCAATAACTCCTTTTCCTTTGTTAACTCAGACTTTTCATTTATCAAATTTTTTGTAATTGCAATTGCTCTATACGCTTTTTCTGAAGAGTGATCTCCCTCTAATTCCTTCAATATACCTAACAAAGCTTCTTCTTTGCTATTTGATGTGTCATTGTTTTCTAAATTCAAAGCAATTATTGTTAACTATATGTTGGTTTATTAGACCATTTTGGCGTTCTCCAGTCAATACCCTCTAGCAACATTGCCAGTTGACCTTTTGTTATTCCTAAAACGGCAACTTCTTTACTATTTAGCCATGCAAATTTACCTTTGTCCATGCATTTGTAATATAGGCAAAATCCTTGACCATCCCACCATACCATCTTTATTCTATCCCCCCTCTTGCTTCTAAATACGAATAAGCCTTCTTTGCCACATTTCTTCTCTATATTTTCTTCTATCAGCATAGCAAGCCCGTGTATTCCTTTTCTCATATCTGTGCTTCCTGCATAAAGGTATATTTCTATTTTGCTATCAATAGTAATCACTTCGCCTCCATTATTTGCACTATAGAAAACAATTTTTTACTGCTTATTTCTCCATCTATTTCTAATCTGCAATTTTCGTACACAAGTTCTGCCTTTTTAAGCTTTGCTATAACAGTAGATTGTTGGATAGGGACTTTTATGAATTTATCTATAGTGAACTGAAAAAATCAGACAACAAAAAGAGTAGTTTTATTTCCTAAAAGATATAAAAATATAAATAAAAAATAAGAAGTATGAGTAAAAAAGAAAAAAGAAATTTTAGCGCTGAACAAAAAACAAAAATAGTGCTAGAAT
>NZ_JAJBJD010000015.1 GCF_021811875.1 Candidatus Bandiella numerosa
TTACTCTTCTCTATACGTTCTTCTGCTTCTCTTACTAAAAATGACATTTTGCCTCCTCTTTCGTATGTACTTATCTTTTCATTCTATCATATATGTTTCTTTCTGCCTATTATGCAATGGTCTTTATTATATAGCCTATAGTAATGCATATACTTATTATTTTGGATAATAAAACTAAAGAAAAGATAGAAAAGCTTAAGAGTAAGCAAGCTGTTTTGAAAGCTCGCCTTGAGTTACTAGAAAATAGAGTAAAAACTAAAGAGCGTAAACTTGAAACTAGACGCAAGATTCTTGTTGGTAGCTATTTTATTGAACAATATATCAATAAAAACGAATATGATGAATTGGTCAAATTAATGAATGAATATTTAATACGAGAATCTGATAGAAATGTTTTTGGATTAGATGATGATAAAAATAATGAAAAAAAATCCAAATGATATTGGTAATAAAAAAAGCACTGTATTTAAAAATATAGTTACAAAATATAGTAAAATTATCAATAAAACTAAAAAAAGTACGTCTTCAAATCAAAAAGATTTATTTAATCCTGAATTGTTTTTAACTATAGATAAAATCAATAAAAAGTTTGGCAAGGATATTGTATGCTTTGGTGATCAATTAGGTAATTTAGACTATGATAAGTTACTTGATTCTAATGATTTTAATTTACTCAAAAGTGAAGCTGATAAATTGTTAGTTACTTATCAGCAAATTGATAAACAACTAATTGCTCTTTCTAAAGCAACCAATACCAATGCTAATATTTATAAACGTAAGCAATTACAAAAGCAGAAAGATGAAATTAAACAAATTTATATTTCTATTAAGCAAAGAATTACTCGAATAATAAAAACTAATTGATTTTTATTATTTTCTCATAATATTTAAATACTATTAAAATATAACTCTTTAGTTTTTGGATAAAAATCCTTCATTAAATTTATTAATATAAAAAGTGTCCCATATGGGACATTATTTATTATTTGATTTTTATATATTATTTGTATAATATATAGCATACAATATTTGGTTGTTAACTATGCAAATTATTGATATTGACCCAAGGGATTGCACTAGATGGAAATTTGCTGATCGCAGCTCTTTTGAATTTGGTGATACTAATCTTTTAGCTGAAGATATTAAGCGTAATGGACAAATCGAACCGGTTTTCGTTAGAGAATTAAAAAACAGTAAATTTAAATATGAAGTTATTGCAGGTAGTAGACGACTTCAGGCTTGTTTAAATGCTAATCTACCATTAAAAGCCATTATCACTGATATATCAGACATTAAAGCTGCTATTACGCAGATTAAAGAAAATGAGAATTTAGCTATTTCTGATTATTCTAAAGGAATTTCATATGCTAAATTAAAAAAAGAACTTAATTTATCTCAAACAAAATTAGCTGAATTAATAGGATGTTCCAGACATAAAATGATTAGTTATCTTTATTTTGCCAAAATTGATAAATCAATTTGGGATGCTGTTAGTAATATGTCTAAGGTTTCTGCTAAATCTGCTGAGGCTATTTATCTTATTGCTAAAAAATCTGATAAGCATAAAGAAGCTTTGATTGATATTGCTGAAGAAATTAGAAAAGGTGCTGGATATAATCGTATTGAAAAATTAGTTAACGATATAATTTTAGGCAAAAAACAAAATTACGATGATGAGACAATTCAATCTTTTGATGGCACTGTATTTGCTAGTTGGAAAAATGATAAATTACAATTCTCAAAAAACGCCAATATTGATAAAAAAGAACTTTCTAAATATTTATTAAATTTTTTTGTAAAAACGATCCCCTAAAGTTATGTAATATTTGATTATATAAGATTTAAATAATGGAATTTATAAATAAAAAATATGAGCTATTTGTACATAAATTTAAAAAAGCTATAGCTTTTCATTTTACCTCTGATAATTATGTTTTTTAATAACAATAGAGCATATGCATAATTCATCTAATACTGAAAATAACCTGGAGCTATCCACTGAATTCAAAGAAGCTTATAAAATAATGAATGAAAGTACAGATAGTGTCTTCATTACAGGGAAAGCTGGAGCTGGCAAATCTACTTTATTATTATATTTTTGCCAGCACACAAAGAAAAATTATGCAGTACTTGCTCCCACAGGCGTTGCAGCATTAAATGTTGATGGGCAAACTATACATAGCTTTTTTAACTTCAAAATGGATGTAACTCCTGATCAAATTGCAACGGGGAAGGTTAGACCTAAGGATGATTCTATATACAAAAATCTTGATACTATTGTTATAGATGAAGTATCGATGGTTAGAGCTGATTTACTAGATTGTATCAACCTATTTCTTATGAAATATGGTCCCAAAAGAAATCAACGCTTTGGTGGTGTACAGATGATATTTTTAGGAGATCTATATCAATTACCTCCTGTAGTAAAAAGAGAGGAGGAAGAGATATTTAAATCATTTTATAAATCGCCTTATTTTTTTAGTAGCAATAGTTATTTGGAAACAAAAATAAAAATAATAGAGCTAACAAAAGTCTATAGACAGAAGGATGATAGTTTTATAAATTTATTAAACAAGATTAGAATAAACGATATAAGTTACGCTGAGATAGCAACTCTTAATAAAAGATATATAGAGGATTTCAAACCAAAGAAAGATAATTTTTATATTAATCTAACTACTACTAATAGTAAGGCAGATGAAATAAATAATAATCATTTATCAAAACTCAAAGGTGCATTATATAAAGCAAATGCTATTATTGATGGAGAATTTGGAAAAGAGTCTTACCCTACCCTACAGGCATTGGAATATAAAATTGAATCTCAAATAATGATGCTTAAAAATGATCACAGAGGCAGATGGGTAAACGGAAGCTTAGGAGTTATAAAGGGTAAAAACAAAGCTGAAGATGGAAGTGATTTTTTAAGTATTTGGTTTCCAGATAAAAAAATGACATTTAACGTGGCTCCATATGAGTGGAAAATTTATAAATACATATATGATGGAGTAAAGATTATGGCTCAATTAGCTGGAACATTTAAGCAGTTACCACTTAGATTGGCATGGGCTATAACAATACACAAAAGTCAGGGAAAAACATTTGATAATATAGTTGTTGATTTTGGCAATAGAGTTTTTAGTCCAGGACAAGTTTATGTAGCTTTAAGTCGCTGTACTTCACTTGATGGCATTACCTTAAAAGCTCCAATAAAAAAGCATTTTATAGCTGCAGATCCAAGAATTACTGGATTTTTAAATTCTGAACGCGTTTTGAACGAGGGATGAAAAAGAGGATGTCTTATTGGGAAAATTTAAAGGCGAAGAAATAGACATTATGACAAATTCACTAAAATATAAGGCCAAATATAGCTCAGCTCTTCCAGCTATCCAGAGCCATCTTTGGAAAAGGTATTATTTTGAGTCAAAGAACCGCTATTATATCGTAATTCTCCAGCAAGATTTGTTCCATGAATGGAGCATTATCAAATGCTATGGTGGGAAAGATAATAAATTGGGTAACTTGATTATTCAATCTTGTAATTCTTATGATGAGGCTATAAATGAAATAGAAGAAATTAAAAAAACAAGGAAAGCTCATAAATATGTGCTAAAGTATAGAAAATAATTAATTTTAAGCTAATATGATGGTTAGCAATAATAATTAACTCTACAAAAACAATTTATAAAAAAGTACTATGAAAATAACAGGAACAGTAAAATGGTATAATTCTACCAAAGGATATGGGTTTATAGCTCCAGACAATGGATCAAAGGATATATTTATACACAGATCAGCAGTGGAGGAAGCTAGGCTTGATGGTTTAAATGATAATCAAAAGATTAAATTTGAGATTGTTGCAAATAAAGGCAAAGAATCAGCAGAAAATATTGAATTAATTTAATTATAAATAACTTAAAAGGAGACCAAAAATGAATAAAGCAGAATTTATAGAAAAATTATCAAAAGAGCTTGATACAACAAAGGCTGCGGCAAGTAAGAGCTTTGATGCTGTTATTAAATGTATAGCACAAGCAATGAAAGATAATGATGAATTAAGATTCACAGGATTTGGAAGTTTTAAAGCAAAACTAACAGAAGCAAAAGAAGTAAAGACACCAAAAGGTACAATGGCTAAAGTTCCCGCACAAAGGAGAATAAGTTTCTCAGTTGGGTCTGATTTCAAAGCAATTGTAAATAATAAGTAATTTGAGTATGAAAGAAGCTTTAATGCATTATTTACATATTGTACCATTGTTTATAATAATGGTCTTATCGATTGCCAATCAGGTATTTAAAACTAAGAAATTCTACAGTTATTTGAGGAAAACCCATATTGGTATACAGCTATTATTAATTTCAGCAGGAATGATGAGTGGTACAATAATACATACTCATGAAGGAATATTGGGATGCAATGTTTGCCTTATTTATTCAGCTATTTTAGCATGGATTTCTTTTTCACTACTTTTTAAGAGCGTTATTAGCAGTAAATGGCAAGCAAATTAATAAGTACTACGGTAACTTCAGATAATAATCAAGAAAGACCGGCTGACAAAATGGATGGTAAATTTGTTAAAAAAAGCTATCCAAGGCCTTGGGAAGTAGAGCTAACAGATGAAGAAATAGAAGTATTAAAAAAAAGCCTAAAGGAGGACGAAAAGAGATGCGAAGCAAAGGCAAAAAGATTGGCTGAGAATAAGTCACTTTCAGAGTTTTTTAATAAAAATAATAGGAAAGAATAAAAATGGGAAGAAATAAATGGCATCTACTGTCTCCCGAGAATTACAACAAGGTATTTGATGTATTATCTCAAAGATATCCAAAGTTTTTTATAAGAGGCAAGGTTTTTATATTTAAAAAAGGAATACATAGAGATATTTTTAATGATGAAGAATTAAAATTCAGCAAAACAATAATCAGAAAGTTTCTAAGATTATACGCTGAACAAAATGAATATGTAAAACTGCATATTGAAAACACAGCAAGGTATGATTTAGAAGGTAATGAAGCTGGTATTGTTACAAAAGAAGATGTTGAATCACTTGCAAAAACACAAGAAGAGATAAAAAACCAGATTGCACTCAGAAAAAGTAAGAAGCTGGAACAAAAGAAACATTACAAACCCAATAAGGAAAGTAAACCTAATAATAAGGATAATAAGTTAGAATTGGTGGATGCAAATGCAGTGAACACCAATAACGATAAACCAAGGCTAGGCATAAATTTTAAAGTAGAAAATAAAAATGAGTAATTTAAAAAGCCCCTCGATAAGAGTTGGAGTAAATAAAGGTAAAACATACTATTGGTGTGGGTGTGGATTAAGCAAGAAACAACCTTTTTGCGATGGATCGCATAAGGAAGATAAGCAAGGAAGGAAACCTATTGCATATACAGCTTTGGCTGATAAATTCATATCATTTTGTACCTGTAAAAAAACGCAGTTACCACCAATTTGCGATGGGAGCCATAAAAAATTAGAGTAAAATAAACAACAAAAGCAGTGAGGTATAAGTAATGTTTTTATCAGAATATTTGATGTTTTTATTTAAAACATTAACGATTGTAATAAGTATAGCTTTAATAATAATTACATATTTTTATATAAAATCAAAACTTAAGAAAAGCAAAGATGATGGATTTTTGATCATAAAAGATTTATCTCGTCATTATTATGAGTTGAAGTTACAGATGCTAAAAACTCTTTCTTCCAAACATAAAATTAAAGAATTAATTAGAGAATTTAAAAAAATCTTAAAAGAGAAGAAGGGAAAAGAAGATAAACAAAATACGTATGTGCTTAAATTCAACGGCAATATTAAAGCTACGGCTGTCGAATCATTAAAAGAGGAGATTACAGCAATACTTTCTATTGCGCATAAAAAGGATAAAGTTGTTCTAATATTAGAATCACCTGGTGGCACAGTAAGTGGATATGGACTTGCTGCCTCTGAATTAAGTAGAATAAAAAACAAAGGAATTCAATTAATCGTTATTGTGGATAAAGTAGCTGCAAGCGGAGGTTATATGATGGCATGTATAGCAAATCAAATTATTGCAGCGCCATTTGCAATAATTGGGTCCATAGGAGTTGTGTCTCAACTACCTAATTTTAATCAATTACTTAAAGATAAGGGTATAGAATATGAACAAATCACTTCTGGCAAATATAAAAGAACTGTCACAATGTTTGGTAAAAACACAGATGAGGATCGTAGGAAACTGCAATTAGAGCTTGAAGAAATACATAATCAATTTAAATCATTAATAAAAAAACAGCGCCCAAGTGTAGATATAGAAAAGATTTCTACTGGAGAATATTGGTTAGCTGAAAAGGCCAAGGAATTAAAATTAGTAGATGATTTAATGACTAGTGATGAGTATTTGATGAATCTTCATGAATCTGGTAATAATATTTATCAGATTGAATACAAAAAAGAGCCAAGTTTAATGAATAAGTTATCACTAGCTTGTAACAATATTAAAGATATTCTACAGACAAAATATAATATTTAAATCTGTTTCAAATTTATTAATATGATGGATAAATACAAAATAAAGGAAACTTTTAATAATATTAAAAGCTTATTTAGTGACATGTCCTTTTTAACGAATTTAATAGCATTGTACGTACTTCTATTAAGTTATATTAGTCCGTTTTTCTCTAGAGAATTGCAAAACATAGGATTATTTGCATTATCTGGAAGTATAACAAATTGGCTAGCAATCCATATGCTATTTGAAAAGATCCCCTTTATTTATGGATCAGGAGTAATTGAATTAAGATTTAAAGATTTTAAGAGTGGGATTAAGAATTTAGTAATGTGCCAGTTTTTTAATAAAGATGAATCTAATAAATTTCTTAGCAGAATTAATAAATTAGTTATCTCAAATTTAGAATCATCAATAAATTTTGAATCTATATATAAGAAATTAGTGGAAGCCATTATAACTTCACCTACAGGAAGTATAATCGCTATGATGGGTGGTGAAGTAGCGTTAGAACCACTAAAGCAACCTATTATCAATAAAATTAAAGAATTTATTAATGAACTTTCCAATTTAACTCTAGAAGTTAGTAATGATAGTATAGAATTATTTATTTTAGAAGTGGATAAAATAATTTCAGATAAGATAGATGAACTTAACCCTATTATGGTGAAAAAGATAATTCAGGATATAATAAAAAAGCATTTGGGATGGTTAGTTGTATGGGGTGGAGTATTTGGTGGAATAATAGGATTGATTGCAAGCATTATTGGGTAATGGTAAATGAACAAATCTGTTTATGCTTTAAATTGGCTGTACTTAGATTTGAACAGTTATTTTGCGACTATAGAGCAGCAAGTAAATACCAATTACAGAAATAAACCAATTGCTGTGGTTCCATGCGATGCAGACACTACTTGCGCAATAGCCGCTAGTTATGAAGCTAAGGCGAAAGGAGTGACAACAGGGACAATTATTAGACAAGCAAAAAAGTTAATTCCTGATCTAGTATGTGTTCCAGCAAAACATGAACTATATGCAGAATATCACAATAAAATCTTACAAGAAATAGATAAACACATTTATGTAGATTATGTTTTATCAATTGACGAATGCGCATGTAAACTTACAGGGAAGTACCAAGATGAGGATCAAGCCGTAAAACTTGCAAATGAAATCAAAATTGGAATAATTAAAAATGTAGGAGATTATATAAGATGCTCGATAGGAATAGCATCAAATAGGTTTCTTGCAAAAGTAGCAACTAATATACAGAAACCAGATGGATTGGTAGTAATTAAAAAAAATAATATATTAAAGACCTTATGCTCTTTATCACTAAAAGATTTGCCAGGAATAGGTAAAGCAACCTATTATAGGTTGCTTTATAATGGTGTTGCTACAATAGAGGAGCTATGCAAATTAGATGTAGGTTCTCTAAGAAGAGCCTTTGGAAGTATTTTGGGAGAAAGGTATTGGTATATGTTAAGAGGCATAGAATTACCTGATATCGAAACAAAAAGCAAATCTATTGGCAACAGTCAGGTGCTCCCCCCAGAATTGAGAAACACTGAAGATGCAAAAATAATTGCTCATAGATTATTACAAAAAGCGGCCAGTAGATTAAGAAGATTAAATTATTCATGTAAAGGCTTAGTTTTGAATATCTCAACAATCGATAATAAACATTATAGAGAAGCAGTTAAATTTAATATGTTGTCCGATAGTATATCTCTAGCTGATAAAATGTTTGAAGCTTGGAATTGTTTGACATACCAGAACAAAATTAAATTGATTAAGAAAATATCAGTAACATTAATTAATATTGATTTTAGACAACAAGAGTTTAAGCAAAAGTCATTGTTCGATGATGCTACAGATGATTATATAAATCAAAGAAAAAGTAGAGAAAGATTATCTAAAACTATAGATGAGTTAAACATAAAATATGGAAAAGATTCTGTATGTATAGGCGTACTACCTATAGAAAGTAAAAAGTACCATACTGGGACTAAAATTGCATTTGGAACAGTTCCTATATCTCAGGATTTTAATGAATAAAAAAAATTAATAAGATATGCTGATAATATTATGAATAAGAATGAATTAGTAAAATTAATAGCCATAGATAATGAATTATTCACTGATACTATTATAGATTATTGCTCTCATAATACTGATTTTAATAAAAATATTCAGGAGATAGTCGCAATATGCTCATCTAATGAAAAAGCTTTGTTAAAAATTATTAGGAAAGAAATTACATCAATTAAAAGAAGTAAAAAATTACTTGATTATTACGATGTACAACCCCTAGCACAACAAATCAATAAAACTCTGCATTTAATTAACGTTCATTTGAAGAGAAAAGATATAGAGTCTGCTATAAAGGAAATGCACGAATTAATAAGTACATCAAAAACTTCTTTAGAACGTGTAGATGATAGTAATGGATTTATCTCTAATTTATATTGCCTAGCACTAGAATATTTAGGTGCACTGTATAAAGAATCAAATATTAATCACGATACTGAAATTACAAATTTTATTTTATTAAGCATAAAAAATAATGATTGTGGAGTCTTTGATAATTTAATATGTAAATTTTATTCTGCATATCAAAATCAAGATGAAGTTCTAATTTTAGAAAATAAGCTTAAAGAGGGATATGTTACAGAAAAACGCCAACACAAATACCATTATTCACAATATATTGAGGAAATTCTTGATATTGCTAAATGTCAAAAAGATATAAGTAAATATATTAATTTAGGTAGAGAATATGGATTATTCGATGATGAGTTTTATATTGATATAGCCTCTCAATATGTTGATGCATGGCAAGAATCAAAGGCTTTAAAATGGCTAGATAAAATAAACATAGATAAACTACATATAAATCTACTTAAAAAATATGCGTTAGTGAAATCAAAAGCACTTGATGTACTCGCAAAATACAAAGATGCCAATGAAATAAGATTTATGTATTTCAAAAAAACACTTGCTGTGGATTTTTATAATCAAATAATTAAACATGCAAAAAATAAAGAGGAGATCAAAAAAGAAGCTACTAAGATAGTATTAGATCATGAGGATAGAATGCATGCTTTAATTACCTTATGCGAAATAGATAATCATGAGATAGCTTCTCAGGTGATATTAGAAGAGTATGAGAAATACAGATATAGTGAACATTACCATTATCACGGAATGAAAGAAGTCGCTAAAAAATTACATTTAACACATACGCTTGCTTCAATATTAATGTATAGATGTGTAATAGAAAACCTCATAGCTAAAACACAAGGCAAGTATTATGAATATGCTATTAGCTACTTAAAAAAGATAATCAAAAGTGGATTAGATATAAAGGACTATGGCAAATATGAAAACAATATAAAATTCATTGAACAAATTAAAGAAGAAAATCCTAGAAAGTTAGCTTTTTGGAGTTTATATAAGAAAATGATTACTGAATTAGAACAGCAAGAAAATAAACATGATTTTACTATTTATAAGAATATATTGAGTAAACAGTGATTAAATAAAGTTATTTACAAAGTATAACAAGGCATTGAAAGTGATAGCATCATATGATACTATCACTTATGAAATATTATCCTCCCTTTAAAATTACCTCTAAAATTTTAACTCTTTCTCATAAGATAGGACATGAGCTTGGACTATTGAAGGGAGCTAAATTATAACTTTGTTGCACAAATACTTAATCTTCCTCTTTACCTATTTTCCTGACTTCATGCACTTTGAGAGAAGTGTATAGAGGTAGGTGAGGAAAAAGGAGGAGAAAATTTTAAAGTCGCTGAGTAGTGCCTAAGCTAAATATTAGTTGACATTATATTATTTACTGGTAACATGATAAAAAATATTCTTTA
>NZ_JAJBJD010000130.1 GCF_021811875.1 Candidatus Bandiella numerosa
CTTACTCTTCTCTATACGTTCTTCTGCTTCTCTTACTAAAAATGACATTTTGCCTCCTCTTTCGTATGTACTTATCTTTTCATTCTATCATATATGTTTCTTTCTGCCTATTATGCAATGGTCTTTAGGAAGCAAAATTCTCAAAATTTTGTCTTGATTTTTCAGTCCATTATAAATAATAAGGAGATCAAAACTGTTGGGTCGGTCGCAAATTGTATTTCAAATGAAGAATTAGAAATTGAAGAGAATATAAATACACTAAAAAATAAGCTAAATATCAAATTTTTAGGTAAAGTTGGATAAAGCCTTAGAGATTAAATTTAATTTTGTAATATCAGTGCTTGCTCCTCCTACTAACACACCATCTAAAGATTTGACCTCACATATCTCGCTGATATTTTGCTCATTTACAGAACCACCATATACAAATTTTGCAAATTTCAATCCTGGTATTGATTTCAATGCAGATAACACTTCTTCAATCTGATTAGGTGATGGGATTTTTCCAGTACCAATAGACCATATTGGCTCATAAGCAATAATAATATTGTTTTTTTCTATGTCACTAAAGTGCGGCAATGATTCAATGGTTTGATCTATTAAAAATTTAATATAATCACTCTTTGTTCTAGTTTCTAGAGCTTCGCCTACGCATATTATAGGTGTTACATTGTGTTTCAATGCAATGTTAGACTTAATTGCTACTGTATCACTGCTTTCAGCATATCTTTCTCTGATTTCAGAGTGCCCTAAAATGGAATATTTGCACCCCAAATCTGCAAGCATTGCAGCTAGAATCTCCCCTGTATTTGTATTTGTTTCAGATGAGGAAAAATTTTGAGAACCAACAAAGATGTGTTGGCTCTCTAATTTACTTATTATTCTTTGTATATATATAAAAGAGGGGCAAAGAACCAAGTCTATATTGTAAAAATCTAGATTTTGTTTAATTTCCCCAATCTTTATATCTATTTCTGAAAAGCTTTGAATATACGTTTTCCAATTAGCTATTAGTATCTTTCTTTTTTGCATCATTTCCTTTTTTAGCAAATGCATTCTTTTTATAGTTAGAAATTTTTGCTATAGCTTTTTTAGCATCATCACTCAATTTTTCATATTCAGCACCTATTGCAGCATAGTAATCATCTACCTCTTTTTTTACGGTCTCTGGCAATGTTTTGCTGATTTTTTCATAATCAAATTTTTTATTATTTTTAACCTCAATATTCTGCTTTGTATCTTCAGTTTGCTTTGCAGGTGCCATTTGTGCTGTAGTTGTAGTTTGCTTTGTATCTTCAGCTTGATTTGACTGATGTTTTTCGCAAGCAATTGCTAAAGTAGTAAGAATGAAGCAAAGGCTTGAGGACATAATTAAGTTTTTTAAATTTGTATTCATATTTCACCTTAAATATTGTTGTTTTAATATTCCTTATATAGATTCGATTGATTTAACGTAATCACAAAATTATATATCACCTTCTCTTCAACTTTTCCAATGATTTTTGCTATCACAAGAGGTATTTGCTTTTTTATTAAGGATGGATTCATATTTTTGATATCCTCTGTATTGTTGTTTTCTGGGAAAAACATTTTAGTTTCAAAAGGGTAGAAGTTTTGATGCTCCAATCTGAAGATAACATTTGGGCTAATTAAATTAACTTTGCCTGGGTATATAGTAATAAATTCGAATTCTCCTAAGTTATTAGTTAGCATATTCCCAGACCCACTAAAATTCTCATCGTAATGTTCATCATGCACATCATTAGCATTAAATTGATAAAGGCCAAATGAATTTGCCTGCCAAATACTTACTTTCACGCCGCTTATAGGAACACAATTTTTATCTAAAACCTTTCCCTTAATTAAGATTTTTGTACCTTTTGCGATTTCAAAGGAAGTATAATTTTGAGTGAGATTATTTGAATTTTTGGCGTCAGGTAAAATTCCCACACTCCATATTTCAGGAGTGAGAATGCATTCTCCCATTTTGTCTGCTAAGCTCTCGCTTGTCAATACAATGCAAAGAAGAATCATTATTATAAAATTTCTTATCATTAAAAATGTATCAATATATTTTTATGTAGTACTTAAATATCATCAATATAAATTAAAACTAGCTTGTAAGTAAAATTTATATTATTTCTCAGTAAAATTTATTCATAATATTGCCTCCAATTGTTTATGAAAATTTCATTATGTCAAATTAATTTAAAAATTGGTGATTTAAAGTATAATGTAGAAAAAATCAAAAAGCTTTATAAAAGCGAATCTACGAATTCAGATTTAGTGATTTTTCCTGAATTATCTTTGACTGGATACCTACTGAAGGACTTAGTAAATAATTCAGATTTTTTAGATAAAGTTTTGAAATTTAAAGCCGAAACAGTTAAATTTACGCAAGAAAAAAAATGTGCTTTGTTATTTGGATGTCCAGTTTCAAAAAATAATAAAGTATTTAATTCAATAATTATAGCATGTGATGGGAAAGAAATATTTAGTGCAGATAAACATATTTTGCCTAATTATCAGGTTTTTAACGAGCCAAGAAATTTTTCCAAAGCAGAAGAAGAGCCAACAATATTTGAATTTAAAGATGAAAAGCTGGGGATTTTAATTTGTGAAGATGCTTGGTATGATCATGTGCCAAATATCCTATCTAGAAAAGGGGCAACATTTTTTATCACTGTCAATGCCTCCCCATACGATCTTGCTAAACATGCAAATAGAATGAGAGTTGTAGGCAACATAGCAAAAAAATATAATAAGCCTGTTGCTTATTTAAATAATTTTGGTGGGTATGATGAATTGGTGTTTGATGGGGGCAGTTTTGTAATTGATAAAGAAGGGGATTTTATAAATGAACCATGCCATTGGAAGGAGAGCATTTTAAGGTTTGATAGTAAAGGTGCTGATCTAAAAATTAAAAACAATAATGCAGGAGTATTGTGCGAGGAAGAGAATATTTACCAAGCTCTGGTTTTATCAGTGAGAGATTATTTCAAAAAGAAAGACCATTGCATAATAGGCAGAAAGAAACATATATGATAGAATGAAAAGATAAGTACATACGAAAGAGGAGGCAAAATGTCATTTTTAGTAAGAGAAGCAGAAGAACGTATAGAGAAGAGT
>NZ_JAJBJD010000131.1 GCF_021811875.1 Candidatus Bandiella numerosa
CTCTTCTCTATACGTTCTTCTGCTTCTCTTACTAAAAATGACATTTTGCCTCCTCTTTCGTATGTACTTATCTTTTCATTCTATCATATATGTTTCTTTCTGCCTATTATGCAATGGTCTTTAAAAGCTAAATTTTTAAGTTTGTAATTGTCGGTATCTTTGTTTAGTTGGCGATTTGCTTCTTCATTATTAAGTTATTGATTTGTTGCTTAATAAATAATATGGTTAGCATTGAAATAAGTAGTTTAATGATTTATATGATTTTAAATCTAAGTGCAGAATTTTTATCAAGGATTCAGTTTGCATTTGTTATATCATTTCATATTATCTTTCCTTCTTTCACGATTGGACTAGCTAGTTTGTTGGCTGTTTTAGAAGTTGTATGGTTAAAAACAAAGCACCCTGTTTATATAGAGATATATAAATTTTTAATAAAGATATTTGCTGTTACTTTTGGCATGGGAGTGGTGACAGGGGTTGTTATGTCGTATCAATTTGGCACTAATTGGGCTGTATTTTCTGATAAGACCAGTAATGTGTTAGGACCGCTTTTCGGATTTGAGGTTCTTACAGCATTCTTTCTAGAAGCTGGTTTTCTGGGTGTTATGTTATTTGGATGGGGCAGAGTCAGTAATAAAATTCACCTCTTTGCAACGTGTATGGTGGCAGTTGGAACGGTAATATCAGCATTTTGGATACTAGCAGCTAGTAGTTGGATGCATACGCCGGCAGGTTATGAAATAGGAAGTGATGGAATATTTTATCCAAAAAGTTGGGTGGACATTATTTTTAATCCATCTTTTCCGTATAGATTTTTTCACATGCTTTTTGCAGCCTATTTAACTACAGCCTTTGTTACAGCAGGGATTGCATCATACTATCTTCTGAAGAAAAAATATTTAGAACATGCTAAAATCATGCTAACAATGGCTATCTTTTTTGTAGCAGTGTTAATTCCTATACAAATATTTATTGGAGACAGTCATGGCCTTAATACTAGAGAATATCAACCAGCTAAAATTGCTGCAATGGAAGCAGTTTGGGATACAGAAAAAGGTGTGCCTTTAACGGTAATTGGATGGCCCGATGAAGAGGAAATGGTAACAAAATACGCATTCAAAATACCAAAATTTGCTAGTGTAATTTTAACACACTCTCTGGATGGAGAAATTAAAGGGTTAAAATTATGGAAAAAAGAAGATAGACCACCAGTAAAACTTGTTTTTTTCGGATTTAGAATTATGGTGGGGATAGGCTTATTAATGCTATTTACCTCATATCTTGGAATTTACTTATTTTTTAAAAAAAGACTATTTACCTCAAGTAATTTTCATAAATGGTGCATGATAATATCACCAATGGGATTTGTTGCTATATTATCTGGATGGGTAGTTACGGAGGTTGGAAGGCAACCGTATATTGTATATGGTTTATTAAGAACTTCAGAAGCAGCATCTAATGTTGCTCCACATCAAGTATTATTTACACTGATACTTTTCTTCATTGTTTATATATTTATGATGAGCTTTGGTGTTTTTTACGTATTCAAATTAGTAAAAATTGGCATCAACGAGGGAGATTGGAATAGCAAAAAAGAAGCAAATTTAAAAACAAGTCATGTAAGGGATGTGTTTATAAAAATGTATAGCAAGGTGTAAAATATGATCGATTTTTCGAGCTTTTTAAATTTACCAATAATCTGGTTATGCATATTGGTTATATCAATATTTTTTTATGTATTACTGGATGGATTTGATTTAGGTGTTGGTATTTTATTACCGTTTGCACCTACAGAAGACTGTAGAGATACTATGGTTAACTCCATCTCCCCTTTTTGGGATGGCAATGAAACTTGGCTAGTATTAAGTGGAGGGGTATTATTTATTGCATTTCCCTTAGCCTATTCAATAGTTATGCCGGCCTTATACTTACCAATAATTTTAATGCTTGTTGCGTTAGTATTTAGAGGAATGGCAATTGAATTTAGATCAAAATCTAGCCCAGAAAAGAAAAAAATCTGGAATGGCGCATTTCATTTTGGCTCATTGATAGCTGCATTTTTTCAAGGGATTGTGTTGGGCACGGTTATGCAAGGATTTGAAGTTGAAGGAAGAGTTTATGCAGGTGGGGAATTTAGTTGGTTAACTGCTTTTTCAATTACAACTGGTATCTCCTTGGTTTTTGGATACATATTATTAGGTGCAACATGGTTAGTATTAAAAACTGAAAAACGTACTCAGGAATGGGCTAAAAAATGTGCATTATACTCTATGATATATGTACCAATTTTTATGGCCTGTATTAGCTTATGGATACCATTTATTGCTGAAGAAATTTTTTATACCTGGTTTAAAATTCCAAATATACTTTACTTATTACCAATTCCACTCATGACTGTTATAACTATATATTTTTTATATAAATCAATAATTGAAAATAATGAGTTAACACCATTTTTATTAAGTATTTTATTATTTTGCTTTGGTTTTGTTGGTTTTGGAATTTCACTATGGCCATGGGCTGTTCCTAGAAAGATAACTATTTGGGAAGCAGCAGCAGCGCCTCAATCACTATCATTGATGCTTATAGGTGTAGTAATAATATTGCCAATAATCTTAACCTATACTGGGTATAGTTATTATGTATTCAGAGGTAAAAGCCAAAAAGGAAAAATATATTGATTGATGCAATGACTATGAATGACAATTTATGGATATAGCCAAAGTTTAAAATTGAGATCAATCTTAATTAAAATGTAATAAGTTTCCTCAATAATTTTGGGGTTTTATTGTATTTTAATAAAAATTTATCAATACTAAATTCGCTGGGCTGAAAAAATGCAAATGAGAAAATAATTGATGACCATAATATGGAAGCATAAATATTAGATAGCGTTAAGCAACTTTTAGAATCAACTCATTGTCAATATTTGCTTCATAAAGATTCCACTCATTAGAGGACATAGTCGCTTTAATCTGCAAAACATTGTGTGCATTCTCTCGGGTCCACTGCATTTTTTGTTTTCGCTTGAATCTAGTATTTATTTGAGACTCTACTATAGTCTCTGCAATACTGCTTGTATATGGTAGATTAGCTTCTTTTCTTTCCATGTAGTTGAC
>NZ_JAJBJD010000016.1 GCF_021811875.1 Candidatus Bandiella numerosa
CTTACTCTTCTCTATACGTTCTTCTGCTTCTCTTACTAAAAATGACATTTTGCCTCCTCTTTCGTATGTACTTATCTTTTCATTCTATCATATATGTTTCTTTCTGCCTATTATGCAATGGTCTTTTTTATGTGTCCCCCTGTGGGATAGGGTTAACACCCTTGCCTTTAGGCAAACACTTTAGTATTTTTCTTTTTTTAAATACTGTTAGAATTGTTTAGCTGGCAAATTTAAAAATCAGATTTGAGTATCAAATAATGTGATTCACAGTAAATTTTGGTTCTAATGATTGAATTATATATAATTTTCGGCTGAAATTGATAAATCTGGTTAATTATTTTCTGATTTAAATGACTGTAAGGTATTAAATAGATTTCTCTTCATGTCAACAATACCAGTATTGTTAATACCAGAATAGAGCATAACGTTTTTATGAGTGTGTTCTTCAAGTTCCTTTTTCTTTTTTAGTATTTGCTTATCGTCAAGCATATCAATTTTTGATAATAAAATTAGTTCCATTTTATCTATAAGTTTGCCGTAATTTTTTAATTCTTTTCTAATTATTTCATAATTATTTATAATATCATCACTTGTAATATCTATGATGTGTAGAAGTATTTCGCATCTTTCTAGATGTTTTAGAAACTTTATTCCAAGTCCATGCCCTAAGCTTGCATCTTCTATCAAACCAGGAATATCTGCTATTGTAAATTCATTATGTTCATAATAGACAACTCCCAGCTGAGGTTTTAAAGTAGTAAATGGATAATCTGCAATTTTTGGTTTAGCAGAAGTTACTCTGGATAAAAATGTAGATTTTCCAGCATTAGGCATTCCTAATAATCCGATATTTGATAAAAGTTTTAAATTTAGCCATATCCACATTTCATTTCCAATTTTACCTGCTGTAAATTTTCTAGGAGCCCGGTTTCTTGAAGATTTAAAATTGCTATTTCCTAAACCTCCTCCTCCACCTTTTAGGATAATTTCTTGTTGCTCGGGATGGTCAAAATCATATAATATGTATTTTCTATCTTCAGATAGAACTTGAGTTCCTTGAGGTACATAAATTATTAAATCTTCTCCTGATTTACCAGTTTTGTCACTTCCCTGTCCATTTTGTCCCTTAGGGGCTTTGAAATGCTGCTTATATCTAAAGTCAACTAGAGTATTTATGTTTGGTGCGACCTTAAGTATAATTGAGCCACCATCACCACCATTGCCACCGTTTGGTCCTCCTAATTCTATGTATTTTTCTCTTCTAAAACTTGCAATTCCGTTTCCACCATCGCCTGCTTTTAAATATATTTTAGCTTCGTCTATAAAGTACATAAATTTTTAAGAACAATTATTTTTTAAATATTGCAACGATTCTTTGAAACCTGATAGATCGTAATAGTCTAAAGCAAAATTTTTATCATCCTTGTAACTCTTAATAGAAAAATAATTTATGTTTGTTTTGATTAATAAGTTGATTAGGTAATTATCCTGATCACTGTTATATGTAGTGGCATAACTTTCATATGAACTATCCAAATTGTAGTTTTTATCTTCATCAACAGTCAAAATAACAAGATGTTGTTTTGATAAATCATATCCAGCGTAAGCGGTAATTGTGAATTTGTCCTTTCCCAAATAATTAATATTAACATAGGTATCTCCTCTTGCTCCAGTGTATAATGTAGTATTGATGGGGTTGGAATAAGTATAACATATTTTTTGCTTACCTTTTTTCTCAATATATGTTATCCAATTACCTATATTTCTTTGTTGTTTTTGTACGTTGATTTTTGCTTCTGCGGGACTTACAATACATGAAAGGCAAAGATAAGCTAAAAAACCAATTAATGGCAAACTATTTTTCATATATTTCAATGTTTAATTCAATAATGTATAAAATTTTTATAACACTCATTTGTATAACTCATACAATAACTTTTGTCTTAGCTCAAGATAACATTTTTCCAATAAATTTTAATACAAATGCTGAATATGCATATTTGGTTGATTATGAAAGCGGCGAAGTGTTATACGATAAAAACGGAAATGTGCCGATGACTCCATCATCTATGACAAAAATAATGACATCATACATTGCATTTGCAAAATTGAAAGATGGGAGATTAAAATTATCGGATAAATTTACTATTAGCGATAATGCCTCTAAAAAAGGTGGCTCCAAGATGTTTTTAAAACCTGGAGAGCAGGTTTCGGTAGATGAGCTTTTAAAGGGAATAATAGTTTTATCTGGAAATGATGCATCTATTGCTTTAGCTGAGAGCCTACATGGGAGTGAAGAAAATTTTGCTAATGAAATGAATATATACGCGAAGAAATTGGATTTAAAAAACACAGTTTTTAAAAATAGTACGGGGTGGCCTGATGATGGGCACGTAATGAGTGCAAGGGATTTAGCAGTTTTAGCAACTAAATTAATTGAAGATTTTCCTGAATATTATCACTACCATGCTGTTAAGCAGCATTCATTTAATAATATCAAACAAAATAATAGAAATACCTTAATAGGTTCATATGGTGTTGATGGAATAAAGACCGGAAAAACCGATTTAGGTGGATATGGGATAGTAGCAAGTGCAAAAAGGGATGGAAGAAGATTGATTGCCGTGATAAATGGTCTTAAAAGTGAAAAGGAAAGGGAAATTGAGGCAAAAAAGCTCCTTGATTTTGGCTTTTCAAATTTTAAAAATTTAATATTATTTAAAGGACAAAATGAGGTTGTTGAGGCAGATGTAATATATGGAAATTTGAATCAAATATCATTAAATGTGCAAGGTGAAATTGTTATAACGGTGCCTTTAGAATATGACAGAACGAAAGACTTATTATTTTTAACTCAGTATAAGGAACCATTAGAAGCACCTATTAAAAAGGGTGCTGTGGTTGGTAAATTAAAAATTATGAATAATAAAGAAAAAATTCTGATTAAGGAGGTTGACCTCCTTGCAAGTACAGATGTTGAAGAATCAGGGATTATTAAAAAAGTTCTTCAAAGAATAAAATATTTTTTTAAAAAAATATTTTAATCAGCATGATTTATGAAATTATGAAAAACTTGAAAAATAATTACAATATTATGCAATCATCCTTGACCATGGTTAATAATAAATCTGTTAAGATTAAACCATTTATTAAGTGGGTTGGGGGAAAAAGGAATATAATAAATCACTTGATCAAAGAATTACCAAAGAATATTAAAAATTACTATGAACCCTTTGCTGGTGGAGCTGCTCTATTTTATGAATTGCATGATAAAGTAAACTACAGCTTTTTATCGGACTTAAATATTGATTTAATTGTGGCGTATCAAGTTATCAAAAATAACACAGAAAAATTGATTGCTTTGTTGAAACAACATAAAGAATTACATTGTCAGGAGTATTTTTATAAAGTGCGTAGTATGCAAGATATTGAGGAGCCAGTTGAAAATACAGCTAGGTTTATTTATTTGCTAAAAACATGTTTTAATGGTCTTTATAGAGTAAATAAAGATGGTAATTTTAATACACCTATTGGGAGTTATAAAAATCCCAATATTGTAGATGAATGCAATTTAAAATTAGTGAGTGAAGTCTTGAAAAATGCAGACATAAAATATCAAGATTTTAGAAAAATAACACCACAAAAGGGAGATTTTGTTTATTTTGATCCGCCATATCATCAGTTAAATAATAATTCCTTTGTTGGATATCTGAGTGAAGGTTTTGTGGAAAAAGATCAAATTAGGTTAAGAGATTTTGCAATTGAATTGGATAGGGATGGTATAAAATTTATGATATCAAACTCTGATACAGAATTTATACGCTCTATATATAAAAATTTTAAAATCAAAAATGTTGCTGCTCCAAGATTTATAAATTGTAAATCTGATAAGCGTCACTCGATATTGGAAACGTTAATTACGAATTATTAAGATGATGTCAATGAATAAACAAGATTTAAAATATCAAATTGATGATAAGTTGATTGGGGGTATTCAGTATGATGGAATTCACAATATGGGCCAATAAGGGGAATATTTAATATTATGGATATTGTGCTTACAATAGGAATAATGTCACTGCTAATACTAATATTATGTATGGTAACGCTTATCTTTATCATAATTAATAAAAATACAAAAGGTGCAGAAAATTTAAAGGATCTAATAATAGAACAGAAATCATCATTAAATCACCTAAATAATTTTTTTGATAAACAAATAAATTTTCTACACAATAGTATCTCTAAACAAGTTGAAAATAATCATTTAAATCAACAAAAACAGTTGGGTTCCATGCAAAAACAGTTGGTACAGATCGCAGAATTGAATGAGAATAAAATAGAAAACATGAGGCGATCAATGGAAGAAAAGGTTAATCAGATGCAAGAAAATAGTCAAAAGAAATTGGATGAAATTAGAGTAACTGTTGAAGAAAAGCTTCAATCTACACTTGAAAAGAGGTTGGGAGAATCTTTTAAACTTGTGAGTAATCAACTAGAAATGGTGCATAAAGGTTTAGGAGAAATGCAACATCTGGCAACAGGTGTTGGAGATTTAAAAAAGGTTCTAACTAATGTTAAAACAAAGGGAATTTGGGGAGAAGTCCAATTAGGTAGTATTCTAAAACAGATTTTAAGTGAAGAGCAATACACCATGAATGCAAAAATAAACCCTTTGAGCAATCAAAGAGTGGAGTATGCCTTAAAATTACCCAATAAGGATGAGGAAAATTCAGAAACTTTGTTACCTATAGATGCAAAATTACCTTTGGTAGAATACTATAAGCTTATAGAATTTTATGAAGAGGTGGATAAGCCGAATATTGAAAAACAAATAAAAATATTAGAAGCTGTTGTTATGAAGGAAGCTAAAAGTATAAATGAAAAATATATTAAGCCGCCACATAGCACAGATTTTGCAGTGATGTTTCTTCCTATAGAGGGATTATATGCAGAGGTAGTGAGAATCCCAGGGTTGCTTGAAAAGTTACAACGTGAATATCGTGTTATAGTAACAAGTCCAACCACATTGACTGCATTACTTAACAGCGTTCAAATGGGTTTCAAAACTCTAGCTATTGAAAAAAGATCAAGTGAAGTTTGGAAACTTTTAGATTCAGTTAAACATGAATTTTCTAATTTTGTTAGTATCTTAAGTAAAACAAGAATAAAATTAGATCAGGCCAGCAAAGCTATAGGTGAGGCTGAATATAAGGGTAATGTAATAAAGAATAAACTGCAAAATGTTGAAAAATTACCACTTTTAAAATAAATAAAAAATTTAAAATGGAAAACTCTAAAGGGGATTATTTATCAGGATTAAATGAGAATCAGTTAGAGGCCGTCTCACATATAAATGGCCCGTTACTAATTTTAGCTGGAGCAGGAACTGGCAAAACAAAAGTTTTAACCTCAAGAATCATACATATTTTAAATAATAATATTGCATTTCCATCGCAAATCCTTGCTGTTACATTCACCAACAAAGCGGCTAATGAAATGAAGCAAAGAGTTGATAAATTTTTAAAAAATGTAACTGGCTCGATGAATATAGGCACTTTTCATTCTATCGCAGCGAAAATTTTAAGGCGTCATGCAGAATTATTAGGTTACACTAGTGATTTCACTATCATAAATCAAGACGACCAATTAAGGGTAACTAAGCAATTGATTAAGGATTATAACCTTGATGAAAAAAGCGTTTCTCCAAAGGTTTTGCTTTATTATATTAATAGGTTTAAAGATAGGGCAATAATTCCTGAAAATGTAGCAGCCAATGAGGCTGAGCACTTTGCTTTAGGTAAGTTAAGTAAATTATACACTGAATATCAAAGTAGGTTAAAAAATTTTAATGCTATGGATTTTGGAGATCTACTTTTGAATAACATTCAGCTTTTTAATAATAATTTAGATATATGTTTATATTACCAAAGTAAATTTAAATATATATTAGTTGATGAATATCAAGATACTAATATTGCGCAATATTTATGGCTGAGAACCTTATCTCAAAATAATAATAACATTTGCTGCGTTGGGGATGATGATCAATCTATATATGCATGGAGAGGGGCGGAAATTACAAATATTTTGAGATTTGACAAAGATTATCCTAATGCTAAGGTAGTGAGACTTGAAAAAAATTATCGTTCTACTCAGCATATTTTAAATTTAGCTAGTAAGTTAATTGCTAATAATGCAAATAGGCATTTTAAGAATTTATGGACTGATAGGACAGATGGGGATAAGGTTAAAGTCATAAATTATTATGATGATAAGGAGGAAGCGAGGGCTATTGCAGATGAAATCGATATGCTAGAAAGGCTAAAAAAAACAACGCTTTCTGAGATGGCTATTTTAGTGAGAGCAGGGTATCAAACAAGAAATTTTGAAGAGAGTTTGAATTTTTTGGGAGTTCCATATAGAATAGTGGGTAGCACCAAATTCTACGATAGATTGGAAATAAGAGATTGCATAGCCTATATAAGGCTTCTTGTTAATAAAAATGATAACTTGGCATTTGAAAGAGTTGTCAACACCCCTAAAAGAGGTGTTGGAAATAGTACTCTTATGAGCGTTTTAAATGTTGCTAAAGAACAGAACATATCAATGTTTGATGCTATAAAAGGAATGATTAGTGAAAAAAAAATTAAGGGTAAAGCAATGGAATCGCTCAATCATTTTATTACCTTAATAGAGGAAAGTAATAATAACTTAAGAGTTGGTAACCATGCTGGTGTTGTTAAAGTTTTATTGAATAAAGCGGGCTATATTGATACGTGGAAAAATGATAATAAGCATGAGTCTAGGGAGAGGATTGATAATATTAATGAATTGATTAATAGTCTAAGTGAATATGAAAATTTGCAAGAATTTTTGGAGTACATAAGCTTGATAAGTGATGCAGACAATGTTGCCGAAGATAACAGGGTGAACATTATGACAATTCATGCTGCTAAAGGTTTGGAATTTGATACAGTATTTTTGCCAGGCTGGGAAGAGAGTGTTTTCCCTAGCTCAAAATCAATAGAAGAAAAGAAGGAATTAGGGTTAGAAGAAGAAAGAAGATTGGCGTATGTGGCAATAACAAGAGCGAAAAGAAATCTCTCAATTTCGTATGCATGCTATAGAAGGATATATGGAGATTTTCAGGCCTCAGAGATATCAAGGTTCATTAATGAACTGCCAAAAGATAGTTATCAACTGGTAAATAACTACTTTAATAGTTCATTAGCTTCAGCACAAAAAAATGTAACATCATTTAAGGATGTCAAAAAAGAAAACTACAAACCAGTAAAAATAGAAAAATTTAGTATAGGAACTAAGGTTTCACATATCAAATTTGGTAGAGGAATTATTTTATCTGCTGAAGGAGATATAAAAGAAATATTTTTTGAAAAAGAGGGAGTGAAGAAGATAATGTCAGAATTTTTAAAATTAATTTAGGTAATTTGATGATTCAAAGCAATATTAATATGCCTCCACAGCACATAGCAATTATTATGGATGGGAATGGTAGGTGGGCAAGAGAGAAAAATTTACCGAAGATTATAGGCTATCAAAAAGGTATTGAATCTGCTCAAAAAATAATAGAATACTCCAGGGATTTGGGTATTAAATATTTAACCCTATACGCTTTTTCCCTTGAGAATTGGCAAAGACCAAAAGATGAAGTTACAAAGCTGATGGATATGTTTAGAGATTATTTAAAAAATGATATCGAAAAATTAATTAAAAAGGGTATACGGATAATTTTTATTGGTGATAGATTAAAATTGGATGAAGATATTAGAGATTCTATGAAACAAGTTGAAGATAAGTCTTTGCAAAATAGTTTTTGTGCAATTATTGCTGTGAGTTATGGGGCAAGGAATGAGATAACAAGTGCAATTTTAAAATTAGGAGAACAATATGGTAATGAATCTCTAAATCAAAATAATATTGAAGAATTATTTGAATCTGCTATAAATCCACATGGAATACCAAATCCTGATTTATTAATTAGGACGAGCGGAGAAAAAAGACTTAGCAATTTTTTATTATGGCAAATTGCTTATACAGAGCTTTATTTCACGAATAAATATTGGCCAGATTTTGCTAAGCAAGATTTACTAGATGCCATAGAAGATTTTAATAAAAGAGAGAGGAAATATGGGAAGTAAAATATTAGGAAATAACTTATTTAAAAGGGTTCTCACAGCTTTAGTGTTAATCCCAATTGTAGTATATATAGTAATTAAAGGTGGAATTTTTATTGATTTATTTTTAGGGTTAATATTTGTCATTGCAACTTATGAAGTGATTACGATTGTCAATAATGACAAAAATCTGTCCTTTCTAAACAAGCTGATTTGGATAATACCAATATTAATTTATATAGGACTATCTATTTATTGTATTAGGTGTGTTATTAATTCTAATTCAGGAATATCTCCTTTTTTTCTGATACTTACAATTTGGGTGTTTGATACAGCTGCTTATTTTGCAGGTTCCTTAATTGGAGGGGCAAAATTATGTCCTAAAATTAGTCCTAAAAAAACTTGGTCTGGTCTTTTTGGTGGAATTGTAATAACTTTCCTTTTTCCTATACCATTTTGTTTATTTTATGAATTAATAAAAAATAAATTTACCTTAGATTTTTCTGAATGTGTAAATAGTGAGGGTATTGGTTATTTAATAGCATATGGTTTTGTCGGAATGTTTTCTGGTCTTATCGGGCAGATTGGAGATTTATTAGAATCCTGGTTTAAAAGAAGATTTGATGTAAAAGATAGTGGTAATATTTTGCCAGGGCATGGAGGTGTTTTAGATAGAATGGATAGTATATTTCTTTCAGCATTTTTTTGGTATATTTTAGCTTGCATGTAATGAAAAAGAAAATTTGTATTTTAGGTTCGACTGGCAGTATTGGATGCAACACATTAAATTTAATATCACAGCATCAAGATAAATATGAGGTTGAAACTCTAACGGCAAATGAAAATGTTAAGAAGCTGGCTTTGCAGGCTATAGAATTTCGAGCAAAAAATGTTGTAATTTGCGATGATAGTAAATTCAAAGAGCTGAAGGAGTTACTAAGTGGTTATGATATAAAAATTTTCTCTGGCTATGATGAACTTGTCAATTTGGCAGGTCTAAAATATGACATCACAGTTGTTGGAATCAGTGGTATTATTGCATTAAAGCCAATCATGGAAGCAATTGGCAATTCTAAAGTGCTTGGGCTTGCCAATAAGGAAAGCATAGTTTGCGCAGGAGATTTTATAACTAACAAAGCAAAAAACAGTATTACCAAAATAATCCCCTTAGATTCAGAACATAATGCTATCTTTCAAGTATTTGAGGAAAAAAATAGGGATAATATAGAGAAAGTAATGCTAACTGCTTCTGGTGGTCCATTTCTTAACAAAAGCATTGATGAACTTAAAAATATAACTCCAAAAGAAGCAATTAGGCACCCTAAGTGGAAAATGGGGGACAAAATTTCTGTGGATTGTGCCAATATGGTTAATAAGGGTTTAGAAGTGATTGAAGCATGTAAACTTTTTAATTTAGATATTGATAAAGTAGATGCAATAATCCATCCAGAGTCAATCATTCATGGAATGGTATATTATGCTGATGGTTCAGTTCTTTCTCAAATGGGATATCATGATATGAGAACACCGATTTCAACGGTGCTTGAATATCCAAAGAGAGTAAGATTTAACTATAATCATTTGGATTTTTCAAAAATTGGATCTTTAAATTTTAAGGAGATTAATCGGGAGCTATTTCCATTATTTTACCTAGCTAAGGAAGCATATAGATTTGGTAATTACGCGCTGATTGCATTTAATGTTTCAAATGAGGTTGCAGTTGAGGCATTTCTTAATAATAGAGTAAGTTTTTTAGGAATCGATAAGGTAGTTAAGATAATTATGAATCAAACTGAACCAATCAATATATCAACCCTAGAAGATGTATTGAATTTTACTGATAAAATTGAAAAAGAAACAAAGACGGTTTTACAAAAATTGTAACATTAACGGAAGCATAAATATTAGATAGCGTTAAGCAACTTTTAGAATCAACTCATTGTCAATATTTGCTTCATAAAGATTCCACTCATTAGAGGACATAGTCGCTTTAATCTGCAAAACATTGTGTGCATT
>NZ_JAJBJD010000132.1 GCF_021811875.1 Candidatus Bandiella numerosa
AGTTCAAATCACCCTGGGGATTGCAACAAACTCTGTCATTAATGGGGAAAGTAAGAAATATATTCGCAGTTGATATAGGAAGATATACTAATGCAGCTAATATCCAAAGAGAGAATTTTCAAAAAGCCAAATTTATTTGGGATGAAGCTATCCAAGAGATAGCTGCTGCCTAAAATTTAAGGGTCAGGGTTGTGTTGCGGCCATATTTCCATTAACTTGACGGTGCCAAATTGCAATAAAACTAATATTGCATAATTTCATTAAATAGCACCTTTTTTGAAAAAGTAAATATTTTATTATAATTTTGTGAAGTGTACTTAAGAATAGTAGAAAAATTGCAGAATAACTGAGAGTGAGTGATATATAAGAAATTATACCTACTAGGTATCACTTTTTCATTGCCATTTTAGATCAAATTCTTTACTTTGTACAAAGATTCCTGAGTAAATTTTCACAGGCTTACACTGAATTTAAAGAAATATTTTGAAATGATTAATCAAAAAAAATCTGTAGCTTTTCTTATTGATTCTATTGAAGGCTTAAATTTTGAATCGGATTCGACATTGCTACTGGCTAACGAATTTCAGGCTAGAGGGTATGAGTTATTTTATTTGCTACCTCAAAGCTTAATTTTTGAAGAAAATTGCTTATATGCAAAAGGGCAGTATTTTGAAATAGATTATGAAGGTAAAAAAATCATAAAATTAAGTACAGGAAAAGTGCTACTTGAAAATTTTGATGTTGTATTTATTAGACAGCTTCCACCTTTTAATCAACAATATTTAACCACTACATATTTAATTGAAAATCTAAAGAGCACATTAATCCTGAACAATCCAAGATCGATAAGAGATATAACGGAGAAATTGAGCATTTTGAATTTTAGAGAGTTTATACCAGACACAATGGTGTCTTCAATAGTAGATGAGATAGTAAATTTTATTGCCAAACACAATGTTGCAGTATTAAAACCACTTTATGATTGCGCAGGTCAAGGAGTTATCAAAGTGGAGTATGATGCTCAAAATACAACGCAAAATATTGAATCAATAGTTAAGCAACATGGATATTTGATGTTACAGGAATATTTACCAAATATAGTGGATTTTGGTGATAAAAGGGTAATGTTCCTAGATGGAGAGATTTTAGGAGTCATTAACAGAAAAGCAAAACAGGGAGAATTTAGAGTAAATATGGCAGTGGGAGGAAAATCATATAAAACCTCTTTAACTCAAAAAGAGCAAAGATTATGTATAGAAGTAGGAAAATTTTTAAAGGATAATGATTTATTTTTAGTAGGAATAGATATAATTGATGAGAAATTAATTGAGATAAACGTCACTTCTCCAACAGGATTGGTTGCAATTAAGAATTTATACAAAATAGATGTTGAAAAAATAATTATTGATAAAATTGAAACAAAGTTAAAAAGTTGTTATAGTGCAGGCTAATTTAAAATTCAGAGTTTATTTTTGGTGAATAGTATTAATATTAAAAGAAGGGGCTTAATGCTTATTTTGTCAGCTCCATCAGGAACTGGCAAAACAACTCTAGCAAATTACGTTATTGAAAATGATAGCCATATTTCTTTATCAATATCCTGTACAACTAGAAAAAAACGACCAAATGAGATTGATGGCGTGCACTACCATTTCATAAATTATGATGAGTTTAAAAAGCGAATTGAAAGTGAAGAATTTTTAGAATACGCAGAAATTTTTGGAGAATTTTATGGTACCCCTAAAAAACAAGTTCTTAAAAAATTAGATAAGGGTGAAGATGTTTTGTTTGATATAGATTGGCAGGGTCATAGGAAATTGTCTGCAATTGCAAGGGCGGATGTAACTAGCGTTTTTTTGTTACCACCATCAAAAAAAGAATTATTAGAGAGGCTAGAGTTAAGAAATCAAGATAAGCCAAAAACAATCGAGCAACGGATGCTGAGGTCAGATGAAGAAATAAGCCATTGGCATGAATATGACTATATTATAATTAATAGAGACCTAGATCAAAGTATAGAAAAATTGATGTCTATTTTAAGATCAGAGAGGTTAAGAAAAGAAAGAAGAATTGGATTGAATGATTTTGTCGGCACCTTAATTCATGAAAAATTTGTTAAGAGCAAAGTAATTTGAAAAAAAAGACAAAAGGAAAAACCACTCAATCATCTACAAAATGGCTAGACAGAAATGCTAATGATAGATTTAGCAAACTGGCTAAGCAGAATAATTTTCGTTCAAGAGCTGCATATAAGCTAGATGGCATAAATCAAAAATTTAAAATACTTAAAGGAGCAAAAAATATTTTAGATTTAGGAGCCGCACCAGGGTCATGGTTACAATATATAAGTAGATTTAGCAAAGTAAATAACATGGTGGTTGGGGTTGATTTAAAAAATATTGAGGCAATAGAAAATATAAAAATTATTGAAGGAGATTTTACCTCAGGTGAGGTATGGAATAAATTAGATCAGATGCTATCGGGCAATAAATTTAATTTAATTTGTAGCGACATGGCGCCAAATACTAGTGGTACTAGAAGTATTAACCACATAAATATTATGAATTTAGCTGAATCAGTATTTTCATTTTCTGAGAATTTTTTAGATAAGGGAGGTTCACTTGTTATTAAGTTATTTGAAGGAAATAAAACAAAGGAGTTTTTTAATAAATTGAGATTGCATTTTAGAGAAGTTCATTTTTTTAAACCTGAAGCTAGCTACAAAGATTCATCAGAAATATTCATAATAGCGATTAACAAAATTTAACCTCAAATTGTAGGATATACTTTAGTTTGGCTAGTAATTTGTAAAAAAATAAAACTAATGTATAATTGAGGCAATTAAAGACCACTGGGATGTGTAATTTTATCGAGGTTATGAAAGATAAATGGCATATGCCGGACGTTCAATAAATTTTTAAAGGCCGTTGCATAAATGCAAAGCAAGGAAGATATGCAATAAATGGATTTAAAAAATTGGCATTGCTAAGCAAATATAGCGTCAAAGAAGAAATGTATATACACAGATAATTCAGCCATATCAGCGGCTTTGGAATAAGCCTTGGTTTTTCGATTGTATCTCTTGATAAAGTCTCTGAGAG
>NZ_JAJBJD010000133.1 GCF_021811875.1 Candidatus Bandiella numerosa
TGATACTACCTCGCCTTTTTCTTTTTTTCTTACTATTATTTCAAAATCCATTTGATACCTGTATTGTTTTAGGTCAAAGGTTAGCACTTTTCCTATTTATACGCTATCTAATATTTATGCTTCCTATATAAATCATTCATTAAAATGATTGCTAATAATTGTTTCTAATTTTTCATACTCCTCATCTGAAAATATTTTTTCCTTGATGGTTCCATTCAGTAATTTTTCATTATAATTTTCCAAAAGGAATTCTAAGGTTTTTATCTCAATTGTTTCCTGAGATTCAAGTGATTTTAAATCTTGTCTCTTTAAATTAATATTTTTAATCTGCTCTTCAGAAGCAAATTGCGTTAATTTATCAATTGAATTTTTGATAAACATCTCATCAACATCTTTTTTACTTACATGCTGGAACATTTTGTCAAACCTTTGATGAAATGATTCTGGCAAAACACCTTCTAATCCATCTGCTCCTGCTTTTACCAATTCAAAGGTCACAGCCCCTGTGATTGCTGAAGGATAGTCTTTCTCGGATAATTCTTGCTTTTTCCCTGATATTAATTTTAAACTAATTGAAAGACACAAAAACAAAAATGATACAATCAAAAAGCCCCTTACTAAACCAAAAAAGCCCCCTATGACCCTATCAAAAAAACTCCTCTTAAGATCACCAATCAACTTATAAAATATACTATTTAGAATTCCAAAGACTACTAAAAGGATAATTAGTAGGCCACCAGAACCAAAAATTATAACAAAAACTTTAGATTTAATATAATTGAGTAAATGCTGTTCAATTTGAGGATAAAATTGATAAGTTAAGATGATTGAAAAAATCCATCCAAACAAACTAATTGCAGACGTTATAAAACCTCTACAAATTCCAAATATTATTGAAATAAATACTATAGTAAATGATATATAATCAATGTAATTTACAGCACTGAAATCAAATCCTTGCATTTGGCTTTGGTATTAGTATTTTTTTTAGTTCATTAATGTGCTTTAGCTCAATTATATCTATATTGCAAGTAAACTTTTTTCTTTGAAAAGGGATGATAGCCTTTTTAAAGCCCAATTTACTTGCTTCAATTAAACGATTATCTATATTGTTAACTTGCCTTACTTCTCCCGATAAACCTACCTCTCCAAAAAATATAGTATCTTTAGTTATCGTAATATTTTGATTTGCTGATATTAAAGCAACAATCACCGCTAAATCCACCGCTGGTTCAGTTACTCTTAAGCCTCCAACTATGTTTAAATATACCTCTTTATTCATTAAATTTATATTCATTTTAGCATTTAGGACTGCAATTAACATTGAAAGCCTATTATGATCCCATCCAACAGTTGCCCTTCTTGGCGTAGCAAGAAAGCTTGGCACTACTAATGCTTGAACTTCTAGTAAAATTGTCCTTGTTCCTTCTATACTTGGAAAAATACACGCCCCTTCTTTTTCAAAATTATCTTGTTCATCTGGTAGAAAAATTTCAGATGGATTTTGTATCTCTCGCAACCCTTCTGAGCTCATTTCAAATAGTGCAATTTCATTTGTGGAACCATATCTATTTTTTGTAGCTCTTATTATTCTAAATTGCTGAGTATTTTCTCCTTCAAAAGAAAGCACAACGTCAACCATATGCTCAAGAATTTTAGGGCCAGCTATCTGCCCTTCTTTCGTTATATGACCAATTAAAATAAGTGTTACACCATGTTTTTTGCAAATTTGTATTAATTCATGTGTACAAACCCTAACTTGGCTTACCGAACCAGGTGGAGAATCTAATTTTTCAAAATACAACGTTTGTATTGAGTCAATAACAATCATTGATGGTTTTAATTTTGCAATTAATAACAATAATTTTTCAAGCGAAGTAATATTTGCAACGTGTATGTGCTTATTATCAACTTTCAACCTATCGGCTCTTAGTTTTATCTGTGATAGAGCCTCTTCACCACTAATATAAATTGCAAGAAATTCTTGCCTTGCAAGCTTATTGCATAATTCCAATATTAATGTAGACTTTCCAATTCCTGGCTCTCCTGCTATTAAGATAGCAGACCCCTTTACTATTCCACCTCCAAGCAATCTATTTATTTCATTAACCCTAGTATCAACCCTTTGAAAATCAGATTCTATTAAATCTAAATTACTTATATCCACCACGTCTTGAGTATTTTTACCTAAAATCTTCTTTGTAATTGCCGTGTTTGTAACTTCTTCAATTATTGTATTCCAAGCATTACACTCCGTACATTTGCCTTGCCATTTTTTAAAAACTGCTCCACAATCCTGGCAAGAAAAAATTTTATTTTTGCTCATTTTACATATTAAGTTTGCTCATGAATAATAGTGCATATTTAAAGAAAAAACTACGCAAAAATTTACTAGACAAAAGACGTGCATTAACTTCGCTTCAAATTGAGCAATTAAGCCAAAAAATATGTGAAAATTTTATCAACATATTTAATGGCCAATTCTTTAAAAATACCAGTATAGTTGCATGTTATTCAGCATTTGATAACGAACCAAACATTTTTCCAATATTAAATTGGCTATACAACCAAAGTATAAAAACAACATTGCCTAAAATTAAAGGAGATACCATTAAATTTTATGAGTGGAATGAAAATTTTCCACTTATAGCAAATAAATTAAATATTTACGAACCTCATACTGGAATAGAAATGCTACCAGATGCATTGTTAATACCTGTTGTTGGATTTGATAAAGACTGTAACAGGCTAGGTCATGGTTATGGTCACTATGACAAGGGATTAAGTAAAATTATCCCATCAATTAAAATAGGCGTAGGATATAGCTTTCAAGAAGTGGAGCATGTTCCCACAGAAAAACATGATATTAAAATGGATTATATAATTACTGAGAAATTTTGTTATTAACGTATTCAATTATCTCTTCGTCACTTGTAAAACTTTTAAACAATACTGCATCATATAAAGACCATTGCATAATAGGCAGAAAGAAACATATATGATAGAATGAAAAGATAAGTACATACGAAAGAGGAGGCAAAATGTCATTTTTAGTAAGAGAAGCAGAAGAACGTATAGAGAAGAGT
>NZ_JAJBJD010000017.1 GCF_021811875.1 Candidatus Bandiella numerosa
AGCTCTCTCAGAGACTTTATCAAGAGATACAATCGAAAAACCAAGGCTTATTCCAAAGCCGCTGATATGGCTGAATTATCTGTGTATATACATTTCTTCTTTGACGCTATATTTGCTTAGCAATGCCAATTATTAACTTATTAACAGAGGCCAATATGTATGCAAAAAATTTTAATATCCTTACCCTATTCTTATTTTAGTATCGCTAATAAATTCATACGGTGGAATCGCTAAATTTTTAGGAGCTGGCCCTTTTCTAATTCTTCCAGAACTATCATAATGCGAACCATGGCAAGGACAAAACCATCCACCAAATTCTCCTTTATTTCCAATAGGAACACATCCTAAGTGAGTACATATTCCAATTGTGATTAACCACTGCGCTTTACCTGCTTTCACCCTATCCTTGTCACTTTGTGGATCTCTTAGCTCTGATAAATTCACATCTTCTGCTTCTTTTATTTCTTCTTCAGTTCTATTAGTAACAAAAATAGGCTTACCCCTCCACATCACTGTGTGAGTCTCTCCTTTCTTGATATTTGATAAATTAACTTCAGTACTTCCAGCTGCAAGGACTCCTTTATCTGGCTTTAAAGAAGTAACAATAGGTATCGTAGCTGCAACTGCACCTACACTTGCAACCGCAACTGCACTCATAACAAAAAAATCCCTTCTGGAGGACTTATCTTTGTCATCAATATTATTTTCTGAATTTATTTTTTTTGGTTTATTATCTATCATATACCTCAGTTACTTAAATACGACCTGAATAAATAGCTTGTAAAATCCTTAAGCAATAATGACTTACTATCAAAAATATCTAAATGTTTCAATGACTCATTTACTAACTCCTTTAATAAATCTTGCCCACCATCATTTTCATTGTCTTCAATATCGTCTTTTATCTGATACGCTAAACCTAATTTTTGAGCAAACAAAGCCAATATATCAATATCTTTGCTGTTAGCATTATTCATCATTGCTGAAAATTTACAGGAAGCGATAAATAAATTTGAGGTCTTTAAAATCCTTGTCCTTTTTAACTCTTCCGCACTATATTTTTGCACCTTACAATTTAAATCCAAAATTTGTCCCAGCAATATGCCTTTAAATCCAATCAGCTTCGCCATTTCGTTAAATATATGAAGCTGAACCTTTGGATCAATAGAAGTATTATTGTCTGACGAAAGAATTTCAAATGCAAGCGTAAGTAGCGCATCTCCAGTTAGAATTGCTGTAGATTCTTCAAATTTCTTGTGGCAAGATAAACGCCCTCTTCTGTAGTCATCATTATCCATAGCAGGCAGGTCATCATGAATTAGAGTATAGGTATGAATCACTTCTATAGCTGTAGCTAAATCAATAACATACTGTGGTATAGTTGTAGAATATATGGAATTTGTTGCAAAAACTAAAAATGGTCTGATCATTTTTCCATCACCAAGCAGCATATAGTTCATTGCATCAATAAGAATATTTTGCTCAACTTCAAGATCTTTTAGCAAAATTTTTGATATCCTATTTTGTACAATATCGGACGTTATTTTTAAATTGTACTCAATCCCAAGATTTTTATCCAATTTATTCATAATTACTCAACCATATCTAAAAACTCCTGCTCAGAAATTACCTTAATATTCATCTCTTTAGCCTTATTTAATTTTGAACCAGGATTGCTCCCATAAATAACATAGTCCGTTTTTTTTGAAATCGTAGATGAAATTTTTGCTCCCAATTTTTTTGCAATACTTTGCGCTTCATCTCTGGAATATTTTTCTAACACACCAGTAAAAATTACATTTTTCCTAGCTAACTGACTATTAAGTTTGTTTTGCATAATGATCACCTGCTCGACATCTATAAAATGCAAAATATTTTTAACGATTTGTGAGTTATATGGATCTTTAAAATATTCTACAAAACTTGTTGCTATTATTTCTCCAACTCCATTTACTGCTTTTAAAATCTCTATTGCGTCATCTTTTACAATCAATTCCATTATATTGTTAATATTTTTGAAGTGATTAGCAAGAATCTCTGCAGTTACAACGCCAACATGCCTAATTCCAAGTGAGTAAATAAACCTATCCATATTAATTTTCTTTGATTTTTCAATCGATAAAAATAAATTGTCTACAGACTGTTCGCCCCATCCCTCCCATTTTTCTATTGGTTGCTCTAGTGTCTGATTTGTACTTACCAATTTGAAAATATCTGCTGGTAATTTTACCAGCCCTTTATTATAAAATTGCAATATTGATTGCTTTGATAGTCCTACAATATCAAATGCATATTTTGAAATAAAATGGCATAATTTTTCTATTATTTGAGCTTCACATTTCATTCCACCAGTACATCTCTTGATTATATCATCACCAAAACTCTCAATTGCACTTTGGCATACTGGACATTTTTTTGGAAAAATAAATGATTTAACTTCTGAATTCCTTTTTTCAAATTTTACTTCAACAACTTGCGGAATGACATCCCCAGCTCTTTTAATTTTAACTATATCACCAATTCTTATATCCTTTCTCAAAATTTCTTCTTCATTATGAAGAGAAGCTCTGGTGACTAATACACCACCTACGTTAATCGGTTTTAGTTTTGCAACTGGAGTAATTGCACCTGTTCTACCAACTTGAACAAATATATCTTCAATACAGGTTTCTGCGTATTCAGCAGGAAATTTATGTGCAATTGCCCATCTTGGTGCTCTACTAATATTACCCATTTTTTCCTGAAGCTCAAAGCTGTTCACTTTATAAACTAATCCATCAATGTCATAATTAAGCTCAGCTCTAGCCGTATACATTTTATCATAATAGGATATAATATCTTCTAAATTATCTAAAATAAGCGTACCTCCATTTATTATAAAACCCAGTGATTTAAATTTCTCCATCATCTCGCGCTGATTATTAAAACCTTGAATTCTCCCTCCCCAAACAAAATAACTCAATCTTCTGTTCCTAGTGACTATAGAATTTAACTGTCGCAATGAACCAGATGCAGCATTTCTAGGGTTAGCAAAAAGTGTTTTATTATTTTTACTATTTGCTTCATTCAATACTATAAAATCTGATTTGCTCATATATACTTCACCTCTAACCTCAAATTCCTCATCATAATTAACCTGAATAGGAAAATTTTCAATTACTTTAATATTATTGGTTATATCTTCACCAATTGCTCCATCCCCCCTGGTTATCGCAAAATGCAATTTTTCATTTTTAAAATGTGCTGAAAAAGACACTCCATCTATCTTTGGTTCACAATATAATTCTAATTTATCGTCTGACCCATAACCAACTAATTTCTTAATTCTGATTAAAAAATCTGAAATGTCTTCTTCTGAAAACGCATTGCTTAGTGAAAGCATAGGATAGGTATGGCTAATTTTTGTAAAACCTTTTGCAACCTTAGTCCCAACTCTTTGAGTGACACTTTTTTGATCACGTAATTCTGGATATAATGATTCAAGATTTTCAAGCTCATTTCTTAATTCATCATATTGCTGATCTGTAATTATTGGCGAACTTTTTATGTAATATAACTCATCATGTTTCTTTATTTCATTTCTAAGTAATCTTATTCTTTTCCTCACCTCAAATAAGTTTAATTTCATAAAATCAAAGCTAGCACCAAAATTGTTTTAATTATTTATAAAAGAACACGACCACAATATCAATCATATCATCCCTAAAATAAGTTTCACAGTAAATTAAATAGCATTATCATCATCACAATTAGCTTGAAAATTGCTTGATCTTCTTTGCCACTTTCCCAGTTAAAATTAATTTTCTATTTAAAAAATCATGCGTACTTTCATAATTTGTTGACTCATCAGAAAGCCAATACAATAACGTAGCCCAATATACGCCAGTCAAAAGGCCTCTTTTGGTATAATAATTAAAATCTGTAGACTTGTCATTCCCAGCGGTACGCCAAATTAAATTCATGCTCTTCCACGTATAAGGGTATAATTTTAGGTGATTCCAAGGCATAGAATAAAAAGCAATAATCTTAGGTATAATTATTTTATATTTATCTAAAATCTCAAATCTAATCTTCAGAGATTCAAAAATTCTAGAGGTAATGCTTTTAACTTCACTTAACTCGTTCTTTATTCTCTCAACCATTATTTCATCAATATAATCTCTGAATACTTCAAGAAATTCAGCCCTACCATTTGGAAATAATAAGCTTGCATATTCACTTTGCAGCCCTATGTTTTTGCATGCTTTTGAAATTATATTGATATCAAATGCTTCATAAGGTAATATCTCAATTACCGAAAACAGTACATCATTTTTAAGTTGCTTGATGTTCTCTGTCATAAGGCTCGTAATTTTTAATTGATGAATATCACTATAATAAGTAATAATGAAAGAGAATCCAAGTATTATAATCCATAATGAGGAAGATTTTAAATCAATGAGAAAAGCAGGAAATCTAGCTGCTTCCATACTTGATTTTATAACAGATTTTGTAAAACCTGGAATCACCACTGATGAATTAAACACTTTGTGTCATGACAAAATTGTTGAAAATGGCGCTATTCCTGCTCCCTTACATTACAGAGGATTCCCAAAATCAATTTGCACTTCAGTTAACCACGTTGTATGCCATGGTATCCCTGGAGAAAAAAAACTACATGAAGGCGATATAGTAAACATCGATGTAACGGTCATTTTAAATGGCTGGCATGGAGACACAAGCAGGATGTTTTACGTAGGAAAAAAAATTCCAATTAAGTCAAAAAGAGTAGTTGAAGTCACTTATGAAGCGATGATGAGGGCTATTGAAATTGTAAAGCCTGGCATTCCTCTTTATGAAATTGGTAGGGTAATAGAGGATTATATTAAAAAATTCGGTTACTCAGCAGTGAGAGAATATTGTGGTCATGGGATTGGCAGAGATTTCCATACCTCACCAAGTATTTTGCATTATTATGACGAGAAAAACGACCTAGAATTAAAAAAAGGTATGTTTTTTACAATTGAACCAATGATCAACACTGGGGGGTGGCAAACCAAAATACTTGATGATGGATGGACCGTTATTACTAAAGATAATTCGCTCTCTGCCCAATTTGAACATACGATTGGGGTCACTGATGACGGCTATGAGATTTTTACAAAATCTCAAAAAAATCTGCACTTTCCACCATACAATTTAAAAAAATGAATATTAATTTTAAGCAATTAAATTTTTATTTACAGAACAATGCATCGCATTTAAATTTTTTTCTCATTGGGGATGATTTTGGTCAAGTAATTTACATTACTGAAACCCTATTAAAAACTTACTTTGATAATAAAGAGCGTCATATTGAAAAAATTGAATATAGTACCTTACAAAAGGACCATTCATTACTACAAAATCATATGCAATCTCTCCAATTGTTTTCTGAAAAAAAGGCTATAATTATTAAAAATGTCGGAAGTACTTTTAAAAAGGAGATAATTGAAATCATTAAAAATAACAATAACAAATTTTTATTAGTTATCCAGGCAGAAAATCTTAAAAAAACATCTAAAACTTATAAAGATTTTGAATCAATTGGTAAATTTTGCTTTATCAATTGTTATAAATTGGACCTATATGCAACAATACATTTCATAGAAACATTTTTAAGAAACCATGAGATTAAATTTGATACCGAAATAGTGAACATAATCGCTAATTCTTTACCAGATAATCTGCTATTGATTAACAATGAATTAGAAAAATTAGTACAATATTTAGGACACGAAAAAGAATTAACGGTAGAAATTGTGCAGGATGTCATCTCAGGAACAAAAGAGCTTGTCTATATCAACATATGTCATGCTCTAATTTTTAAGGACAAGAATGGTTTATTGGAACAACTTGAGAGAATTCAAGATACAAACTTTATTAGTATGATCAGAATTATTCAAAGCTATTTTAGCAAAGTGCTATTCATAAAAAGCAAAGAAAAATATGAAAATAAAAAAGTTGATTTTATAATTAATAGTATGTTGCCTCCAATTTTCTTTAAAGAAAAAAAGATTTTTTTAGATATTTGCAATAAAATTAGCCTCAAAAAGGCGCTAAATTTTATGGAGGAGCTTACAGAGCTTGAACTAAATTGCAAAAAATCTTTTGCCTCTAATTCACATTTTATTTTTAACCAGTATTTAATCCAAAAAGTTCAATAGTAATATGTTTCCAATTTTAGCCGAGTTCTTTGTTAAGTATTTTTCTTTTTTTAATATATTTAAATATATTACCTTTAGAAGTGGAGGAGCACTCTTCACAGCATTTTTAATAATGTTAATTTATGGAGACAAATTTATAAACTACCTCTCATCGATACAAAAAAATGGTCAACCAATTAGAGATTATGGTCCCGCAAATCACTCTATTACTAAAAAAGGAACTCCTTGCATGGGAGGTATTTTGATCATAACTGCCATAATAATTTCGACATTTTTATGGGCTAATATAAAAAACTTATACATTTTGCTGTTAGGTTTTATTCTTATCGCTTTTGGGATTATAGGCGGAATTGATGATTACAAAAAACTAAAGCATAACAACTCCAAGGGGATGCCCGCTAAATTCAAATTTTTTCTACAATTTATTTTCAGCGCCATTGCAATTGCTTTCATCAGCTATCTAAGTGCGGATGGTCAATCAACAACCTTAGTATTTCCATTTTTTAAAAACTTAGCAATTGATTTAGGCATATTTTACTTTATATTTGGAATTTGTGTAATAACTGGAACATCAAATGCCGTTAATCTCACCGATGGATTGGACGGCTTGGCTATTGGTCCGATTATAATATCTTCAGCTTTTTTTGCAATTATTGCATACCTAGTTGGTAATATTGTTTTTGCTAATTACTTAAAGCTTATATATATAAAAAATGCTGGTGAAATGGCAATTTTTTGCTCCTCAATGATAGGTGCAGGACTGGGGTTTTTATGGTATAATGCGCCACCAGCGAGAGTTTTTATGGGTGATACTGGCAGCTTAGCCCTTGGAGCAGTAATTGGTACTATAAGTGTTATTACAAAAAATGAATTGATTTTATTTATCACTGGTTTTGTTTTTGTTTTTGAGGCAATTTCTGTAATATTGCAAGTTGGCTCATTTAAACTACGGGGAAAAAGGATATTCAAAATGGCACCAATCCATCACCATTTTGAAAAGGTAGGGTGGTCTGAATCAACCATTGTTATCAGATTTTGGATTATAGCAATTATATTTGCACTTATAGGACTCTCCAGCTTAAAAATTAGATGAAGATAAAAAATCTCCCACCTTATATACGGATCTACTATTTCAATAATTTTATAGCAAAATTCAATAACAACAGAAAATTTGCGAACATAAAAATAGAAAAAACGATATTTAAATATTTTGTTGCTTTTAACATAATGTGCTGCCCAAAATAGCTTACTATAAACAAAGCTGGAAAAGTACCCAAGCCAAAGCAAAACATTGAGAAAAAAGATATTAAGAAGTTTTGAGAATATGACGCTGTGATCATAATTGCACTTATTACTAAACCGCATGGTATCAGCCCTAAAATCATACCCATAAATAATCCTTGAATTCCGAAAGGATTTAAACTTAATTTACTTATTATACTGGTTATATAGCTTTCTAAAAATTTAAAATGCTTTGATACCTTGTTGAAAAAAGAAACTTGTTTTATTTTTTCAATTTTTATAACAGAAATTTTTAAGCAGATAAAAGCAGCGAAAATAAGTATAACTCCCGTAATATTTTTAAATATTATACTATCGCTAAATGAACTTGATAAATATTTTGCAAGCAGTGCTAAAATTCCATAAGTCATTGCTTTGCCTAAGTAATATGGAAGTGATAACGCACAATTAAACTTATTAAAATTGTTCAATTGATCTTTTTTTAAATGCATTAATCTCATATTCATCTGCCCCAGAGCTATGGGACCACACATACCTACACAATGTGTAAAACTACCCATAATTCCATAAACAAACATAGCGCATATAATCGATATACCACTGATTCCTAGTATATCAGAATCCAATATATACTGCACAAATACATTTTGGGGTTCATGAGAATGGTGACATGTCATAAATTTATCAAGAAATTACGTATATTTTCTCTCCAGCATTAATTGGTGAAATATATGAACCCTTCCCTACTTTATACTTAACATTGCTGAAATCCCCTGTGACCTTAAAGGTAAGCATCTCTCCCTTAGAGCTAGAAATGTATATTAGATTATTTGTTGCAATTGGCGAATTCCAGTATCGATTTTTTCTTTTTTCCTTTTCGTCTAAATAATCTATAAGCTTAGCTTTCCAAATGTTATGCCCAGTTTTTAGATCGATTGCTAAAAAAGTATCTTTATCATCAATTGCATAAGCAATGTTATTATGTATATGGATTGGCCTATCGATATTGTACTTTTCTCTCCAAACAACTTCTTTATTTAATAAATTTAATTTTGATAAATATCCACCTGGTGTATAAAAATACAGGAAATTATCCACTGCAAGAGGCTGATACACCGAAATTTTAACATCATTTAAAATATTCTCGAAAGAAATATTTTCATCATCAAAATTCCATTCTTCAAAACCTGTGCGCTTGTTTATAATACTGATAGCTCCATTACCATCTTGCATTATTATTACATTTTTATAAATTACCGGAGAAACAACATTAACCACGCTCACTCCATCATTAATCCCTGCTTTATACCACAAAATAGCACCATTTTTTGCATTGATGGAGTACATTCCATTATTTAAGGTTTGTAAATAAAGCGTTCCTTCTTCCAAAACAGGATATGCTCTCACTATCTCCTGTAACTTTTGCTCCCAAATCAACTTTCCAGTTTTACTATCTAAACAACTTATAAAGTCTGAACCAAAAGAAGCATAAATTCTATCTTTCTCTTGCAAAAGTCCGCCGTTTAGATAATTAGCATAAAAAATGAATTTGCTCCCTGCTTGCTTATTTTTCCAAGTAATTTTGTTATTAGCAATATTGATCCTTGATATAACCCCATTTCTATTCATACCTATATAATAGTCTTTTCCAATAATCGGTTGCGCCACTAAAGGCAATCTTAAAGAATTATCTATATACACTATCTCGTAATTGCCATTACTTGTTACATTTTTGTCAATTTCTGTATTATTTAGGTAGTTAGAATACTGCCACAGCACTATATCATCATGATTACTGTTTATTTTCTTATTATTAACGCAAGCAGATATAGGTAAAAGCAGAGCTAAAAAAATTATAAATTTTTTAACCAACGGTGTGTAATTATACATAAATTTATTTGTAGCAAATTTGTGGCAAATTTATATTATTAATGAACTTAATACTTCGTATTATTTTTGTTGTAAAGTCCTAAGTTAAAATGTAGTCTTAAATTTATATTTAGGAATTTCAAAATTTATGGAAATGAGAAAAAATAGAGGTAAATGAGAAGAAAAACTAATTCAAAAGTATTCAAGAGAAAAGAAGTAGAAAAAATGAGCTAAAATTGTCTAAAAACATATAAAAATCATACTAAAGACGGAGTACACCTGTAATATTGAAAATTAACAAAAAATACTTGCAGCTAAATGATGATGCCCTAAAAGGAAACGAGATGAAGTATTTTTGTATATGGTTAAAACATGAACCATATGGCTGTTGCATATTGAGCAAACCATAGGATTGTGATTAAAGTTAGAAATCAGCAATGAAGAATAAGAAGGCAATATTAATTGACTTTTTTCAGTTTGACCAAGAAATCTGTATAGTATGGGGAGTAATTTAGAGCGAACTCTATTAGCTAAAACACCATAATACCTAATCATGCGAAAATTAACATATGGGATATGCTGAATAAGCCTTGCAATAAAATCAAACACAGAAAAAGAAGATTCTAAGTAAGTGTTAGTTTTATGATCAAGATACTTAAAGATGACATTGTTGCCATCATAGTGTTTTAATTTAGAATCGAGTAGAGAGGCGCATTGCAGCACCTCCCTCTCACACCACCGTACAAGCGATGTCGCATAGGGCGGTTTCAGATTTGTGTTTACCAAAAGCAGAGTACATAGAGAAGAGATTAATCTTCTCAA
>NZ_JAJBJD010000134.1 GCF_021811875.1 Candidatus Bandiella numerosa
GAGAAGATTAATCTCTTCTCTATGTACTCTGCTTTTGGTAAACACAAATCTGAAACCGCCCTATGCGACATCGCTTGTACGGTGGTGTGAGAGGGAGGTGCTGCAATGCGCCTCTCTACTCGATTGCCTCTTTCCACTATACCAAGTACCTCTGGACTATATTGCCTGAGTGAATTCATTATTCTATTCGTAGCCTCCTGCAATTGCTCAAAACCCTCTACCATAGATTCATCTTCTGTTCTTTTCTTAGGATTTTTAGAGAACTTTTCAAAAAAATCATTAATGAATGGCATGTTAAAATTTCTTTTAACTTTATACGAAACAGTTATATACAATTCATTTACAAAGCCTTTCTGATTTTTATGCTTTTGTACCCATTTATCATCTAAAAAACTTGCAAATCCATCTGGCATGTCTATGTTTCCCAGCGAGCCTTCATAGACATCTTGTTTTTTCCTAATTATGTGAAAATACAGACTAATACTAGGATCTGCCATCCCTTTAAAAAGAAAGTTTCTTATGTTTTTTTTAATATCAACATCATCATCATCTACAGTTTCAAAAGAAAAACCTCCAAGCTTTACAACCTGAACCAACTGATTTTTTTTAGTATAAACGATATTTTTATCCAAATGATATAAATACGGAACAAACCCACTAAATGGGTATTCCCTATTAATTAAGCTATTTTTCTCTGGTTTCACTGAAAAAAATCTCATTGCCCTCTATTCACATATATTAAAATTAAAATGGATCATACGAATTAGCTCCGTGGAAAAATTTATTCTTACATTTTGAACATTTTTCAGCCCTTACCTTAAACAATTCTATAAACAGAGGTTCCTTTGAGCATATGTAATAACCTATACCGTGGATTGGAAACGCAATTACTAAATATAAAAATTTAGCTGTCATAATATACATCAGCATACATACAAGCGCGTTAACTATAAAAAAATTATAGCTCACACCAAAGAGAAGTGGTGGTCTTGTTAAGCCTACAAAAAGGTGGTCAGTATTTAAAGATCCAGGCATAATACTTCAAAAAAATCACATAATTTATAGTAACTACTTGATTCTTTGAGCACAAGTTATATTTTAGAAAAATGAACATTTTAATTTAGAAATGAAATTTATAACATTTGAAGGATGTGACTTCTGTGGAAAATCAACACAAATACAATTGCTCAAAGAACATTTTGAAATAAATAATAAAAAGGTATTTTTAACTAGGGAGCCAGGTGGGACAGAGCTTGCAGAAAAAATCAGAGAATTAATATTGTCCTTTAAAGAAATTACAGACCCATTGACTGAATGTTTATTAATCTCTGCTGCTAGAAAAGATCACGTTGATAACTTAATAAAGAAAAAACTTCAACAGGGATATTATGTCTTATCAGATAGATTTTACGATTCATCCATATGCTATCAAGGTTATTACAAAGGCTTAGATACTAATATTTTAAAAACTATTAAAGAATTAATTATAGGTAAATTTGAACCAGATTTAACTTTTTTAATCGATATTCCTGAAGATGAAATTGAAAAGAGAAAGGGCACAAAAAGAGTTAATAATAATATTTATGATACAAAATCAAAAGATTTTTACAAAATAATCCGGTCTGGATATTTAAAAATTGCACACCACGATAACGATAGAATATTCGTCATTGATGGTAATAAAAAAATAGCAGATGTAAATGCCCAAATAATCAAAATTATTAAGGAAAAAATATTGTAGTTGATTTAAAATTTAAAATCGTGCAGTATTCCTTAAGCAGTTTGACATTTATCTGATGATTAAGATCAAAATTAGAACACTTTTCATCTTTTTATGTATTATGGTTATCAATGCAGATACAGTTTTTGCAATTGAAAAGCCTCAAAATCCTTTTGAAGATAAAAATTTAAATTCCAAAGAGGATAATAGTCAGGTAAAAATTACTACCGATAAAAAAGTTGAAAAGAAGGAATTTCTTAACCAAAAAACAATAACAATTGCCACAAGTCATTCAACTAATAGCGTAGGACAGTTAATTTGTAGTTTAGTAAACTATAATCAGCACATCACAGGCTTTAACTGCGTAATTAAACCAACTTCAGGAAGTTTACAAAATATTGATAAATTAAATAAAGGTGACGTTGATTTCGCAATTGCTCCAGCTAGCCTTGTATTTGATGAAATTCAAAACAACAAAGATAAAGACAGTCTAGCTAAAAATTACAAATTTGTTATGGCATTAAATGCTGAAGTTTTAAATATTTTAATCAAAAAGAATTCTAAAATAAAAAGTATTGATGACATTAAAAACACCATTATTGATGTTGGTAGTAAAGATTCAGCTACATATGTTTTTTTACAAAAAATATTGAAGCAAAAAAAATGGACATATCAGGATTTAAGTAGCATTGAATATATAAAATATTCAGATAAAACTAATGCATTATGCTCAGATAAAGTAAATGCAACATTCATTTACGGTGTAATCCCTAATATATACGTCAATGAGATTGCTAATTTTTGTGAGGTAAAATTAGTGCCTGTTGATGATAAATTAATAAACGATATATCTTCATCTAATCACTTTATAACTAAGAATGTAATTCCTGGTGGGATCTACCTAGGAAACCCGATTGATACCCAATCTTTTGGTAGCCCTACTTTACTTATTTCTTCAAATAATGCTGATAAATTACTAGTCTATAACTTAGTAAAATTAATAGTTAATAACATCAACACTCTTAAAAAAATTCACCCTGTATTTAATTTACCTTCTTTACAGGCAATTGCAGATAATAAAAATCAAATTCCGTATCATGAAGGCTCTGCTATATTATTCCAAGAAAAAAATTTACTCCCTTAATTAATTTGATTTTTTATCACATCGTTTTTGATCTACGTATTGACATAATTTTGCAATTTTCAGCTTTCTCTCTTGGAAGCATAAATATTAGATAGCGTATAAATAGGAAAAGTGCTAACCTTTGACCTAAAACAATACAGGTATCAAATGGATTTTGAAATAATAGTAAGAAAAAAAGAAAAAGGCGAGGTAGTATCAG